>CAMBYC010000216.1 GCA_945871875.1 Sphingobacterium thalpophilum | reverse complement strand
GCTCCTGAGGTTTGAATCACTCTGTGGCAAGGTATCAAAAATGAAACCGGATTTTGTCCAATGGCTGTACCTACAGCCCGATAGGCTTTGGGGTTATCAATTTGTTGAGCTATTTTACCATAAGTAGATAAACAGCCTTCTGGAATGGTCAATAACATTTGCCAAACATTTAACTGAAACGGTGTTCCTTTTATATGCAATTGAATAGGTGTGGGATTAGATTTATCTCTTTTAAAAAACGACAATGCCTGTTGATGAAAGCTGTCTCCCTGCTCCAAAAATGTAGCCTTGGGAAATTGCTCTTTTACCAATTCTAAAACCTGTTCTCGATTGTCTGCAAAGTGCATTCCACATATTCCACGATGGGTGGATGCTACCAAAACGGTTCCAAATATTGTAGGGGCAAACTGGTAATTGATAGTTAAATCTGCTCCACCATTTTTATATTCCCCTGGCGACATTCCTTCAATTTTTACAAACAAATCGTGTAACCTTCCGGAGCTTGACAAACCTACTTCCGAGGTTGCTTCAGCTATATTTCTATTTGATTGATTCAATAACTTTTTGGCATAATCAATATTCAAAAATTGTACAAATTGCTTAGGACTAACTCCCGCCCAATCGGTAAACATTCTTTGAAAGTGAAATGGGCTTAAATGAATACTTGCAGCAATTTCTTCTAAACTAGGTTGTTGCTTGTAATTTTGGCTTATAAAAACAATAGCTTGGGCAATTTTATCGTAATTCTGTTGGTCTTGTGTGCTCATATTGTAAAAATCAGCATAAAGATAATTAAGTGTATAAGTATTTCCCACCCGAAAATTGCGGAAAATAACGAAAAATTTATCGTTATAAAACTTAAAGAAACTAGTGATTATAATTATCTGAATAACTGAAATATCATTTAACTTCAATTTCTCTTTTATAGAAAAAAATAAAAATTGTTTACAAGTGAAAAAATACACTTTGTTTTTATGCTTCATTTATATAGTTGTTTCATCTTTTGGGCAAACTAGTAAGACTTTTTCAGACCCTGAGGGTTGGACAAATATGACAACTGGAACTATGCCATTGGTGATTAGTGTTCCACATGGTGGATTAATTAATCTAGATTCTGTAATGGATCGTAGTTGTGAGGGAGCTGTCACGGTAACAGACAGTTATACACGTGAGTTGGCAATCGAAATAGCCAATATGATGCAAAAATACCATGGCTTGAAACCATACATCATTGTTTGTAATCTTGTTAGAAAAGATATTGATCAAAATAGGGAGTTGGAAGAAGCCACTTGCGGACACACTATTATGAATAAACCTTGGCAAACGTTTCATGATTATATTGATTCATCTATTGCAATGGCAACCCGTGAATTTGGTGGTTGCGTTTATATTGATTTACATGGGCATGGTCATCCTACACAACGTTTGGAAATTGGCTATTTATTAAAAGAAAAAGAATTGGAAGGAATAGTTAAAGAGAAGGTAAATGAAAAGCCCTTAGCAGAAAAATCATCCATAACACATTTATTGTCAAACAGAAAAGACAATCTAAAATTGAAAGATTTTTTAATAGGTGAGATGTCTTTTGGCACTATGATGGCAAATGAAGGCATTCCGGCTGTTCCAAGTAAACAAGATCCGTTTCCTTTTGAAGGAGAGAAATATTTCAATGGGGGCTACAATACACGCCAATATACTACCCAAAATTATCCAAACGTTACAGGTTGGCAAATCGAATCCAATATGAAAGGAGTAAGAGATGCAGCAGGAAGACCAGTATTTGCACAAGCATTTTGTAAAGTAATCGTGAAATTTATTAAAGAATCTACACCTTATAAGATGCCGGTTGTTGCTTCAAATTAATACAGATGCAAAAAAAGTTTTATTGTTGTTGTGGTTACTGACCATTGCAACCATTTCTAATGCACAATATGCTGTTGGAAATACTTATTACGGTTACAACAATACTGTTCAATATGTATATGGAAATTTGCCCATAATTATTACAGCACCACATGGAGGCACTTCAAGTGCTGGACTACCCGACCGTACTTGTGCCGGCATTACCACCACTACAGATTCCAATACAGATTTATTGGCAATTGCATTAAAAAAAGCATTGGCAAATTTGTTGGGTAAAACGCCACATACTGTAATCTGTAATGTGTTGCGCAACAAAATTGATGTGAATAGAACCCTAAGTGAGGCAACCTGTGATAATGCCACAGCCGCATTAACCTGGAACGATTACCACAATTTTATAGGTGCTGCAAAAACAAGGATTCTGCAAACGTATGGAAAAGGATTATTGATTGATATTCACGGACATGGACATGCCGTGCAAAAGTTGGAATTGGGTTATAACTTAAGTTCTGCTGAATTATCTGGTACCGATACCTACATCAATGGAAGTTCAAAAGTTGCAGGTAGTACTATAAGAAATCTAGTGGGAACAAATCTTAATGGTTTATCCCATGCCGCTTTGGTAAGAGGAGCATTTGCTTTAGGAACATATCTTGAAAATGCGGGATATCCCTCTGTTCCTAGTGCAGTAAATTTAAATCCGGGTACTGATGATTATTTCAGTGGTGGGTATACCGTTGAAAAGTGGGGTAGTAAAGATGGCGATGCATTAGATGCCATTCAAATAGAATGCAATTATGATGGCGTAAGAAACAGTACAGCCAACATCAATCGTTTTGCCGATTCGCTGGCTCATGCCATAAAATATTATGTAGAGAAGCATTATTTTACTACCCTCTCTGAGCAAATTGCTTCTGTAGCCTCTGGCAATTGGAGTAATCCGGCAACTTGGAGTAATAATTCCGTTCCTTCAGCTTTAGACAATGTATTGATAGCACCCGGAAATATCATTATAGTGGATAATGCAAATGCCGTTTGTAATTCGATAAGTTTTGGAGACGTGAACGCAAAATTGAACTTAAATACAGCCACTTCGGTTTTGAGTGTAAGTGGAAATTTTTCATTGGCAGGCACTACACATAA
>CAMBYC010000215.1 GCA_945871875.1 Sphingobacterium thalpophilum | reverse complement strand
GGGGGTTTATGTTTATATTATATTGTCTTTAGCCAAAAATTTGAATAAATACTTCTATTGCCTAATTTTTTTAGTTTGCATCTTTCAACAAACCATTTCAACTTATCATTTATTCTCAATTAACCTAAGTTGCTCTAATAGATTTTGCGTTTGCTCAATATCAAAATATTTATCCCTCAATAGTTTAACTTGGTAACTTTCAGGTAAATAAACCCCCCATTTTGAAAAGTCTAAAATGGCAGGATTTTTTTCTAATAGTGCTGAAATGTAAATGTCAATTTGCTCAAATGGTTGCTTTATCTTTTCCCATTTTGTAAGAAATTCTTTTTTTGTAACTTCTATCTCAAAACAACTTTTACTGTCATCAAGCTTATTTTTAATTCCAGCTGTGTTTAAAATCAATTGTATAGTTCTATTTACTTTAGTTCCTGAAAAAGTATAAAGTAATAAATCTAAATCTGATGAAACTAAAGGGCGGTCAAATTGGATTTTTTTAATGTGATATGCCGAAAATTCATTTCGAAACATTTCTATTTCACTCAAACTAGCTTGATCTAAAAATGTATATGCTGTTGGATTATATAAAACTTCAAGCATCTTTTCCCTAATTCTAGAGTGAATGGTTGGTCCTCCTCCAAAAAATATCGGTTTTTTCCCATCTTTTGCTGGACTAACTTCTATTTTCTTTGCTTTATGGTCGATAAATTTTATTTTCCAGATTTTTGCTGCGAGTAAAAGGTTTTCATCATCACTTAATTGTGGTGAAAATGGAATATCCCCAACTGTATTTCCATTATATATTACTTTGAAGTTTTCTTCCGTTTTGAAAACACTATAAAAATTTCTATTGTTAACAACTATTTCGCCCTCAATACCAATTATAACTTCATTTTGAATCTTTTCTAATAAATCTATTTCAATAAGATAATGTACAATTGCTTTAATATCTGTAATATCAATTTTGATAAATGCCGCATTTTGTTTGAGTGTATCAATTAGTTCTGGTAAAATTATTCCAGAATTGCCTTTTGTAATGGATAAAGCTTGATGAACCAATATATCATAAGGAAAATCATTTTTTTGTGGTGGTTCAATATATCCTTCATTGTATAAAAGCCAACATGCTACAGATTGTAATAAACTCCATTTGTTTGTTGAGTATAAAAATAAATTGCTGCTTACCCCTTCTTTTCTACCACTTCTCCCAACTCTTTGTATAAGTGATGCTATACTATGTGTGGCATCAATCTGAACCACTTCATCAACTGTACCAATATCAATACCCAATTCTAAAGTTGATGTACAAGAAATACAGAAACTTTCATGTTTGTTGTTTTTGGCAAAATATTCTATGAACTCTCTTTCTTCTCTAACAACCGACGAGTGGTGTGAAAAATAATTGGGATGTCCGTTTACCCTATCTGAAATCTTTTTCAATTTAACAGCAACTTCCTCCGCCCTCCCCCGACTATTGGGGAAAATTAAAACTTTCTTATGCTCGGTCTCAAGATAGATATCTTTTAATAAATCTAAGGGCAATTCATCTTTTACACTTTTGAAATACCTAAACTCCGCAATTATATCTTTCTGACTTTTATCAATCAATATTTTAGTTGATTCAACATTGCCTGTAAATTCTTTAGCTTCTATAAATCTATTTTCTAAAGACATTGTAGCCGATAAGCCAACTATGTTAAAGGGTTTTGATTGAATATTTTGCAATCTTGATAATAAAGATTGTAATTGTATACCTCTATCTGTTCCAATAAACGAGTGGATTTCATCAATTACAACATATTTTAGTTTTGAGAATAAATGTTTAACATTAAAAGATTTGTTTACAAACATTGCTTCTAATGACTCTGGCGTTATCAGTACAATTCCAGAAGGTTGTTTTAGTAATTTATTTTTTTCTGTTTTATTTGCTTCACCATGCCATTTTGTTACTGTAACATCCAAGTTTTTACACAATTCTTCAATTCTATAAAACTGGTCGTTAATGAGGGCAATCAATGGGGAAACATAAAGAACTTGCACTCCAAGGTCGTTAAAGTTTACTTTTGATAAAATCGGTAGAAAAGCGGCTTCTGTTTTTCCAGAAGCAGTTTTAGAAACCAATATATAATTGTTGTCTGTTGTAATAATTCTTTCAATAGCAGCATTTTGGATTGGACGCAATTCTTCCCAACCCTTTTCCCTAATAAACCTTCTTATTAGCTCTGAAAGCAATTGGTAAGACATTATAATTCTTCAATTTCATCAAGTAAATTATCTTGGTTTTTTTCTTTAGATATTTCAATGTTTTGAAATAAATCCGATTTGTTTACCGTTGGGTTTTGTCGAATTATATTTAAAATATTCAAGAAATCTCTAACAATTTCACCAGGAGTAAGAAATTCAGAAGCACCCGGCTTGTTAAACATTTCTTCCATAAACAATTGAATTTCAATCTCTGTAATATTAATTTCCGTTTTGTAGTTAAAATCAAAAATCAATTTCAGTTTCTTTAATAATACGTAAACCTCATTATGATTTAGAGGCATTAATTTAATTACAGGTTGTGCGTAATCTCTAATTTCTGTAGTTTCAAATTTATTTGTTTCTAATCTTCGCTTTAATGCTTGGTAACTAAATAACCCTCTACGTTCATTTTCCAAAAATTCTTTGGTACCTGCAAAATTGAAAAATAAGTTTGCTACTTTTCCTTGAAAACAATCGTTGTAGATACTAAGAATTTTTTCGTAATTCTTATCCCTCATCACCGATGTAGAAATTTTGTACAAATTGATGGCTTCATCAAGATTTATCATAAACCCACTATATCCCATACTTACAAAAAACTTGCAAAAGTTTTTAAGCATATCGTAGTAATTCAAATCATTGATAATTTCTCTAACGCCCAACTCTTGTTTTGCTTCAGTTTTGGTTCGATATTCGCCCTTAAGCCATTTTAGGGCACTTCTCATTAAAGGTTCATCTTCTTTGATATAACCCTCATAGTATTTCATTACCACCATTCCAAAATCATATCCACCAACATCAGTTATTTCATTGATGGTTTTCATGATATTGG
>CAMBYC010000214.1 GCA_945871875.1 Sphingobacterium thalpophilum | reverse complement strand
CCAGGTAATCCACCGGAGTGACCAACGTATAAATGATTGAAACCATCACGCTCAATTCTTAAGCCATATCCATAAGCGCCAAAAAGAGTAGTTTTTTTACCGGATGGAAACTGGTAATTTGTATTCAGAGAGCCAAAATTCCAAGGTTGGTGCATTTCTCTTATCGAGCTGCGTTTTAATGGCAACAATTCTGCACCATTTCTAACAGGCCATGCACTTGCATGGGCATTCACATAAAGGGTGTAATCTTCCAATGTGGTGATCAACCCACCCATTGCTCCCCAAGAACCGTCTTCTTCTAATGGCTGCTTTTCCCATTTGTTGTTTATCCATCTATAACCATAAGCTAAATCTGCATCAGGAACCAATTTATAATCCCAATAGGTATGCAGCATACCGAGTGGTTTAAAAATGTGGTCAGAAATATACTTTTGATAGGGTTGTTTGGTAATATTAGAGATAATTCTTCCCAACATTGCAAAACCCAAATTGCTGTATTCATAAGCAATTCCCGGAGCATTTGACAAACTGATTTGCTCAGAAAGTTGCTGCGACAATTCTTTCTCTGAATCTCCCAATTGTCGATCGCCATAAGGATTGTCTTCTGGAAAACCCGCCCGGTGGGTAAGCAAATCTCGCACAGTAATTGAAGGCGCATCTGATGTTATCGGTTTCAGCGATTTCATTTCGGGGATATATTGAGCCACAGGAGCGTCTAAATTTATTTTACCGGCATCACGCAGTTGAAGAATCGCCATTGCCGTTGCACTTTTCGTCATAGATGCAATTCTAAATGCAGTATTTTTTCCTACGGCGATATTTTTTTCTATGTTTGATTTACCATAATATTTTGTGTAAATCAATTTGCCGTCTGCTACAATACCGAAAGCCATTCCAGGAATATTTTTACTTTGGATTAACGGTATTAAGGTGCTATCCAAAAAAGGAAATGCCTTTTGAAGATTTACTAAACGGTCATCTTCTTTAAAAACTGGCGGAAGATAAGTTTGTGCAGCTGTGAACAAAGAGAAAATGCAAAAAGTAATGGTATAAACTAAACGCATTGGAAATTTCTTTTCAATGTACGGCAAGAAGGTGGTTGAAAAAAATTTAGGAGAAATTCTATTCTGTTGTATGAAATTGCTTCATTCATTTTTCATAGTTCACCAAATCCTTTTTTGTAACTTTACGCATACGCTATGAAAAAAATCGAAGATAATCAAGGCATACAGATCAATAAATACATCAGCAATTCTGGATTTTGCTCTCGCCGAGAAGCAGAGAAACTTATCGACCAAGCACGTGTAACCATAAACAACGATTTGGCTTTACTTGGATCAAGGGTACAACCTGGTGATGAGGTTCATATTGATGGTGAATCCATCAAAAGCAAACAAAAGCCCATTTATATTGCATTGCACAAACCTATTGGCGTTACTTCTACCACAGATACAAAAGACAAAACCAATATTATAAATTTCATGAATTTCCATAAACGTATTTTCCCCGTGGGGCGTTTAGACAAAGATTCTGAAGGATTGATTTTACTTACCAATGATGGCGATATCGTTAATAAAATTTTAAGGGCAGGAAACAACAACGAAAAAGAATATGTTGTAACGGTAGATAAAGAATTGAGTCCTGAAATTATCAGACAAATGGCTTCTGGAGTAAACATATTAGAAACCATTACCAAGCCATGTTATGTGAAGCAAGAGAATGCAAGGCGTTTTCGTATCATTCTAAAACAGGGTTTAAATAGACAAATTCGCAGAATGTGTGCTGTTTTTGGGTATAAAGTAAAATCGCTAAAAAGAACGCGCATAATGCATATTCATTTGGGCGAATTGGCTTTGGGGAAATGGCGCTATCTTACTCCAGCTGAAATTACTACATTGGAAAAAGCATTATCGAATGCAGAAGGGTAAATTAAAAAACAATGTTGGCATTAAAATAGTAATTGCGTGATTGAGATTCATCAATTACAAAAACACTATTAAATTAAATTAAATTTAATTCAAATGAAAAAAGCAATTGTTTTAGCGGCTATCTTTTTAATTTCTGGTTATTCGATACAAGCCCAAGTTCTACAAGATAAAGATGTTCCAATGGTAGTAAAAGAATCTTGCATGAAAAATTTTCCAGCAGCAACTGATGTAAAATGGATGAAAAAAAAGAAAAACTATGAATGCAATTTCAAACGCATGGGTACAATGATGCACTGTGAAATGAGTTCTACAGGAAAAATTTTAAGAACAGGAGAAGAAATTAAACAATCTAATCTTCCAATAGTAAGTTTTATAAATAAAAACTTTTTAGAAGATAAATGAATTAATTCATTTTATCTGCATTCAATTTATGATATGTTAAATAAGAAATGAGTAAAAAAGCAAAAGTTACCAGTGGTGTGAAACTCATTGGAATGAGTCCATCAATTTCCAAATGGGCAATAAAAGCTGAAATATAAACAATTCCCAATGCAACATACGCCCATTCTTTAAATCGCTTTCCTACAAAAGGCAAAAGAATAATCAAACCCCCTATAAAACTACCAATCCCTAATTCTAACCGAAACCAATTCGGTAATCCTAAATGTTTTGTTCCTTCTTGAGCCATCGGCGAATTGATAAAAAATATTCCTGGAAGAATAAAAAGTGCTAGTAAACCAGTGCTTATCCAATAAACTATTGTAATAAATTTAGAATTTGGTTGGGTCGACATTGTTTAACTATTTTACGTCAAATTTATAAAATAAGTCAACCTTAGCAACATTATTTTAAAAGACAGTTTTCAAATTGTTATAATTAGTGGATTTATAATCTTCCACATCAAATCAATTCATTAAGATTTGGAATAAAATGCAACACTTTTTGGAAGTTCTTTTTATATGTTTTTTCGTTCAACATATAGTAAAAAGCACCTTTTTTTGAGCTTTCTTTATCTTTATCCACCTGTTTCAACAACAAATCGGTTGACATCAATTTCCGGCAAAAATTCCTTTTGTCAAAACTTATACCGTAAACATCTTCAAAAAGATTTTGCAAAATAGGCAATGTAAATTTAGGTGGTAATAATTC
>CAMBYC010000213.1 GCA_945871875.1 Sphingobacterium thalpophilum | reverse complement strand
TTAAACAAGAACACGCACTAGAGAAAATCTATACTTACAATTGGATTAATAACATTTTACCCCCAGCCATATCAATTAAGATATAGGAATTAGGAATCAAGTTATAAATTCCTAAATCTTAATTCCTAATTCTAAATTGATATAGCTGGGGTTTAAAGATATTTTTGAAATGGCTTTAGACACAAAATTGAGTAAACACTTCTATTTTGTAATTTAATCTAACTAAATTATGACACCTTAACTATCAATCATTTTCAACCCATTGTTATTAGGTTTTGCTTTTTTCTCGTGAATGCTCAAGTTAACAAAACAAAAGCTGTAGACAGCGCATAAATTGTAATTTGGGTTGAATAAAATTTAAACTTGCTCCGTAGGAGTCAAATGTTGGTAGAAACGAGTTAAACAAAATGATTAAGCTCCGTAGGAGCGAAACAAATATATAATAATCAATTATTTAAGAAACACATGTCGCTCCTACGGAGCTAAAAACAATTGCAAATTATAGCTACAAACATATCGCTCCTACGGAGCTTATTTTCAAACTACTTGTATTATATATCTCAAATTATGCATTATGAAAATTGAAAGGCGTATTATAATAGCCACTAGCTTTAGCAAGGGGCTTAATAGTGTTTTTGGAATGGCTTCAGCCACAAAATTTGCTTTTTAACCTAGTTTAAGCTTATTAAGGATTCGTCCAAATTTTCGGCTAAAGCCAAGAAATAATATTCATAAACCCAGCTAAAGCTAAGGTAATTAAAATAACAACTTTATATAATTCTAATATGTAATTTAGCTAAATATCATAACTTATAACTCATAACTCATAACTCATAATTCATAATTCCTATATATCAATAAGTCTAAAAGACTCCGACATCCTAATTCCCCTATCTGTTCTTTTGAGGGTGCAACATTCAATTATTGGGTCGTGTTCAAAAAAGAGGATATAATCATTTTCAAGTGCTTCTTCCAAAAACTGTTGCTTTTCTTGTAACGTGGTTAAAGGAAACATATCGTAAGCCATAACATAAGGCAAAGGAATATGTGCCGCAGCAGGAAGCAAATCGGCCATATATACTATTGTTTTATTCTTATATTTGATTTGCGGCAACATCATTGCTTTTGTATGTCCAGACACAAACCTGATGGAAATGTTTGAGGTGAAAGCAACCACATTGTTTTCATCAAAAGGGATAAATTGCAATTTTCCTGAACCTTTGATTGGTAAAATATTCTCAGGTAAAAAAGATGCTTTTTCCCTATCGTTGGGGTATGTTGCCCATTGCCAATGCATTTCATTGCTCCAATAAGTAGCATTAGGAAATGTAAGTATATATTCGTTATCCACCTTTTTTATTGCACCCCCACAATGGTCGAAATGCAAATGGGTTAAAATCACATCTGTAATATCTTCTACTGCAAAACCATGATTTTGTAATGATTTTTCAAGTGTATCATTACCGTGAAGGTAATAGTGCTGTAAAAACTTTTGCTCTTGCTTATTTCCAATGCCAGTATCAATCAATATCAAACGATCTTCTTCTTGAATCAATAAACAACGCATCGCCCACGTGCAAAGATTGTTTTCGTCGGCTGGATTGAGCTTATTCCAAATAGATTTTGGAACAACACCAAACATCGCACCACCATCCAACTTAAAAAGCTCTGTATCTATCGTAAAAAGTTTCATATTGATTCGATTTGCTTTTTGTTTGGAATGATTAATAATATAAGTCCAGTTATGAAAAATAAAATCAATGACAATATGCTTATACGCTGCGACCCAGTTATAGAAGCCAAAAGTCCGAAGATAAATAATCCAAAACCAATGCCAATTTTCTCTGTAACATCGTAAAAGCTGAAGAATGAAGTGGTATCATCAGTTTTTGGCATCAATTTAGAATAAGTAGATCTGCTTAGCGCTTGTGTTCCTCCCATTACAAATCCAACTATTGTAGCCAATACATAGAAATAATTAGAATCACCAACGGGGGCGTAATAGCCAATAAAACAAACAATCACCCAAATCACAACACAAACCGTAATGGCTTTAATGTTTCCAATGATTTTAGACAATCCAGCAATTGCATAAGCACCCGGAATGGCAATGAGTTGAATAATGAGAATCGAGACAATTAGATTGGTAGTAGGAATAACCAATTCGCTACTGGCAAATAGGGTAGCGGCAAACATAATGGTTTGCAACCCCATATTGTAAAAGAAAAAAGCAGTTAAAAATCGTTTTAATGCTTGCATAGATTTCAATTGATGCCAAACCTTAGCCAATTCTTGATAACCCTTAAGCAGTAAATGTTTGCTTTCGCGTTGAACAATTGAAGAAGATTTGGGCAACATTTTTAGAGGAAAAATTGAAAAGCCGAACCACCAAATGCCTACCAATAAAAAAGAAATTTGCGATCCTTTTCCGGAAGTAATACCAAACCAATCGTTTTTTAAGATTAAAACAAAACTTATGATTTGCAAAAGCACACTTCCAATATAACCCATTGAAAACCCTTGGGCACTAATCCTATCTCTATCTTCAATTGCAGCTATTTCTGGAAGATAAGCGTTATAAAAAACTATACTTGCCCAATATCCTATTGCAGCAACTATCATACAAACAACACCAAACCCTAAATTTGTTCGATCATAAAAATAAAGCAAAGCACAAGAAAAGCTACCCATCAACATAAAAAATCGTAAGTAAGGCTTTCTATTTTGTTTGTAATCAGCAACTGCTGATAGCATGGGAGAAATAAGTGCAACAACCATAAAACTTAATGCTAAACTATAGTTGTAAAGTGATATATTGTTGAAGTGAATTCCCAACAATTCAACCGAATCTTGTGTAGCAGGATTTTCATCACCTGTCATACTTGCAAAATAAGCAGGAAAAACAGTTGAAGTAATAACGAGATTGTAAGCTGAATTTGCCCAATCGTACATCGTCCAAGCACGAATTATCTTTTTTGAAGCAGTGGTTGTTAGGTGTTTAAACGTATTCAATCTTGATAGTTTTTGGTTTGAATTGTTTATGTAAATCCAAATTACGAATTACAACGAAAAATTATT
>CAMBYC010000212.1 GCA_945871875.1 Sphingobacterium thalpophilum | reverse complement strand
CCATTATCGCTCATAAAAATGATGATGGTATTTTTTTCTACTTGCTTTGCCTTCAAATATTGCATGATATCGCCCAAACTTTTATCCATTCCCTCAATAAGTGAAGCATATTTGGCTTCAACGCTATCCAATCCTAATTGTAAATATTGATCATAAAATCTTTTATCAGCCATTATGGGTGTATGGATGGCATAATGTGCCATATTCAAATAAAAAGGTTGTTTTCTTCGAATTGGCGTTTCCATAGCTTTGATGGCTTCCATTGTGAGTGCTTCAGTTAAAAACGTGTCTGTTCCAAAATACTCTTCAAGGTCTGGAACGGCTTGAGCGGTAGTTTTCCCTGCCAAATTGCCATAATTCTCCTTACCGTAATAACTTTGAGGATGACCGGCTGCATGACCAGAAACATTCACCATAAAGCCCATATTTATAGGATTTGAACCGGGTGTACCCATTGATCCCCAATGTGCTTTTCCCACGTGTATGGTATAATATCCAGCTTCTTTTAATAAAATTGGAAACGGTGTGGCATAAAAAGTGTTTTCAATACCAGGCACTGGACTTAAGCCATTCATATTCCATTTTGCAGCAACCATATTGGAGTCGGGTGCATCTGTATTGTTGTTTTTCCAAGGGGAAGTCCAATTGGTGATTTTAAGATGTGCACTATTTAAACCCGAAAGCATACTCGATCGGGTAGGTGTACAAACAGGAGCAGCGTATGCATTGGTGAATTTCATCCCCTCCTGAGCCAACTTTTCCATATTGGGCGTACGATACAGTTTGTTTTGAGCGGTTTTTGTGGTCCAAAACGGTACAGATGTATCTTGCCAACCCATATCATCAATAAGAAATACGATGATGTTGGGTGGTTGTTGTGCAAATACATAAAAATTCATCATTACTAATACAACTATTAAAACATGTTTCATTGTTTGGTATGTTTATTCAAGATTACGAATGAGCATTAAATTGATGCTTGTTTGGCTTAAGCCATTTCAAAAACAATCAATAGCCCCTACTTAAAGCTAGGGGCTATTTAAAGAACGCCGTATTATTTTCAACCTCATCATCTGGGTTTAAAGCTATTGCGTCAAATGAAGAGGTTAAGGTTAAAACTTAACCGTCACACTTTTTCCTAAATAAACCCCTTGTGGTAAATCTACAATAACCATTGTATTATTATCTTTTGCATTTGGCAAACAAGTAATGCCATCGCTTTTTGTGCTATAGATATTTGGAATGGTTACCAAAATGCGACTTAAATTTCTCGAAGGATCTGCCACCGTCAATTCTTTAACTTTAGATCCATCCATTTTAAGCATCGCCATACCTTGACTGTCCATCTTCACCTTTTGTCCATTGCCGATTTCCACTTCGCCCGATTTGTAAAATGCCAGTTGAACAATACCCAATTTGTTATGCTTTACACCTTGCAAATCTGGCGTGTTAAACAGAATTTCAATATTGCGATTGTTTGTACTTGTTTCCTCTAATTGTTTTTCAGAAATATTGGGTACTACTATATACTCATAAGTAGGGCTTTTTTCCATCTTGCGTTTTCCGTGGATATCTGTTTCGTTGATTTTGTCTCCATGGTTGAAATACAACTTGAATACATCTTTACTTACCAACTCTTTGCTGATGTTTTTTTGGTCTGTAATGTCTGACCATCTGCCAGTTTCTGTCTGGTTGGATATGGTTACCTTGGTTGGTGTTGGAAAAATATAGCCAATTTTATCTTGATACACCCACTTCACATTTTCTGCTTCTCTATTGCCATTGGGGAGAATCTTTTTTTGACCATCTTGCATGATGCTTACATCAGATCTTAATAATACTTGATTGATTGTAGTAACAATAGGTAATGACTTTTTTGGTTTGATACCAGCACCCAAACAAACATACTCGTCATCAAAAAAGAACCAAGATTTTTTCGCTTCAAGCATATCATGCGGACTTTTAAAATCGAATGCAACTGCACCATAAAAATCATCTGTAACTGCACCTACAAAATTGGTAAGTCCTTCTTTTTGAATTTCATTTGGACCAGGCAAGTTTGCCTTTTGCATAATGGTGGTTCCGGAAATCTTTTGCCAATCGTATACCGGCCAGATATTAAAATATTCATCGCCTTTGAGCTGTACATAATTTGTACCGTCGGCTCTGTGGTGCGTTGTTTTACCAGGACCATTATAAGGTTGTTCCATATTTTGGTTTCTGGTAGAAAACATCCTTACGCTGGTGTAAAAATTAGGGCGTTGAAACACAAAATGCTCTGTTTGCCAGAAGAACTTAGCAAAAGACAGAGTAGGTTTGGCTTGACCTTTTCTCAATTTGATGATGTCTTCCAACTCCCTTTTTCTATAGTCAGTGCTGATTAAAACCCTTTCTATTTCGAGGGTTCCTCTTGGTTCAAATCCATATCGTTGATTGGTCACATCGCGATTTCTTACGCTTACATCTTCATAAGTACCGTAAACCATTTGCTTGTATATGCCATCCAAGTAATAATCCACCAATTGGTTGATTTTAGCTTTTGAGAACTGGTATTTTGTTCCGGCAACGTAAGAAGACCATTCGCCATAAGCGTTGGCAAATTTACCGTAACCATAAGAATCGGTATTGTTTACGCGGTCTGGTCGGTGGTGAAAACTATAATCCTGTTGTAAGCCACGTTCGCCGTTTGCGAATTTCATTTCCCCTTCAATTATCTTTATGATGGAGTCAAAAGCTTTGTCATTTCCGAGAAAGAGTAAGTTTTTAGCTAAAATGCCAGCAATTACAATGCGATCACCGCTAGGACGCGCACCTGAAGCACTCATATTGGCTCTGCCAATCATTGGTTGAGCTTTTGCAACCAAGTCTTTGGGCAAATCATCACCGATTGCCAACATCAGGTTCATCAGATTTGTAGGGGTGGTGATTTGGTTGTCGTGCCAATTGTCGCCTACAAAATCATTTTTAATCCAGAAGTTTAAGCCGCTTATAATGGCATCTTTTATCTTTTGACTTTGGTAAAAAGAGGAGGTTTTCGTTTTATAAGCCTTTGAGATGTATGCCAAGTCGTTGGTATGTCTGCCATGAGGGAAACTTGCAGTGGTGCTGAGGTCT
>CAMBYC010000211.1 GCA_945871875.1 Sphingobacterium thalpophilum | reverse complement strand
AACATGGCTATGTGTTGATGGCGGGCAGCACCAATCCCATGCAAAGTAGGGTGGTGAATGGCGTTATTGATATACACTATATGGATGGAACGATCACCACTGTAGCCCTTAAAAATCCGGAAAATTGGTGGCCCATTGAGCAAGATTATTATATTGATGGGTTTGCTTTTCAAACGGGTGCACCAAAGCCCATTCGAATTTCACTTAAAACAGGGGAGGAGATGAAAGCGAATTATAAATACAGTTCAATAAAAGGATTTTCTGGTTTAGCAATAGATGGAGGTGCGGCAACCGTGTTGGATTTTCCGATTGATAACAGCAAACCATTAAAAAATATCACCCTAAAAACAATCGCCAATGATGTGGTAATTGGTTTGATGGGATTAACTTTAATACGATGAAAAAAACAATTTCTTTGGCCTTCTTTTGCAGTTTGTTTATTGCTTTAGCCATTAATGCTGTTGCTCAATCTTCAGATTCTGTGTATATGTTTTCCTATTTTAAGGGCAATGGAGAAGATGGCCTGCATTTGGCATATAGCCAAGACGGCTTGCAATGGAAGGCTTTAAAGCACGATAGTTCATTTCTAACCCCTGTGGTGGCAAAAGACAAATTGATGCGAGATCCTTGTATCATTCGAGGTGGCGATGGCTTGTTTCATATGGTTTGGACCGTTAGTTGGAACGATAAAGGCATTGGTTACGCCTCTTCAAAGGATTTGATCAATTGGAGTACACAGCAATTTATTCCTGTAATGCAAAAAGAAGATTCTGCAAGAAATTGTTGGGCTCCTGAAATTACCTACGATGCAAAACACCGTACATACATGATTTATTGGGCTACAACCATCAAAGGGAAATACCCCAATGTATCTGCAAAAGAAAACAGTTACAATCACAGAATGTATTATGTGTTTACTAAAGATTTTAAGCGTTTTAGCAAAACCAAATTGCTTTTCGACCAAGGGTTTAATGTTATTGACGCTACCATTGTTCCTAACGGAAAAGAGTTTGTAATGTTCTTAAAAGATGAGTCCATCGATCCTCCCCAGAAAAACATCAAAATGGCTGTAAGTAGCCACATCAATAAAGGGTATAGCAAAGCTTCTGCACCCATTACCGGTAATTATTGGGCGGAAGGTCCCACTACCCTCCAGCTAAACGGCCAATGGGTTGTTTATTTTGATAAATACCGAGATCATAAATATGGAGCTGTTCAATCTGCAGATTTAGTGCATTGGACGGATATTTCAAACCAGATTAGTTTGCCAACGGGTATCAGGCATGGTTCGATTTTTACTATTAGTGCGGCGGAGTTTGCGGCGTTAGCACAAATTACGCAGTAGAAAAATGGAAAAGCATTCTTTCAATAGCTCCTAGTTTTAGCTAGGGGTTTCAGCATGTTTTTGAAATGGCTTAGTCAAATAATTTACTTCTTATTTTGTTCATTAATTGAACAATAGAATAGTATATAGTACGAAAAAAATAAATGCTATTACAAAAGTGATATAGGTTATTATTATAGAATAATTTTAATACATTCGGTAGCCAATTATGCATAACATAATACGGCAATCAAAAACTACATTCCAACAAATGGAAAAAATAGCAACAACAACAAACTTGGAAACACGAACCGATTGACAAACCAAAACGGATTTACATTTCATTGCATCTTACCGAAAAGCAATTTTCAAAGTTGACGAAGGGACTTATCCCCCAACAAATGGAAGACAAGTGGTTTGTCTTTTATGAAAATGATTGGCTTTACTTTCATCGTTCCTGGACAGGTTATGGACTTTACAAAGCACAACTAATAAAAGAAAAAGACGGTTATTCAATAAAAGAGTTTTGGGCAGAGAGAAATCAAGAGAAGTATAAAAACGAAGATGACAGCACCGACATTGAAACCATTTCTTTTCTAATTGCAAGAGGACTTTTAGGAATTGATGTTCTTAAGCTATACGCAGAAAAAAACATTCAATCCGAATCAGACAGCAAAAAAGGTTGGAGTAATTTTGGAAATCTTTTATTTACTAATCAAGCTAAGTAGTGCCAACAGTGCCACAATTGACACTGTATTAAGAGTTTTCAAAGCATTAAAGGCAGAAATTAATTTTAACGTGAAACTAGAAGACAACTTTGTTAAACTTGCTTGACAGAAAAGAAAGCCGACCGCATAACAGCACATTTGCATTAGGCGGGGTGAAAGTAAACTTGACTGTTTTTACATTTCCGCAAACATTAAATTTTCCAGAACAAAACAGTACAATTTTAGAGAACGTCATTAATATGGTATTGAATGAATTTAAAAATGTAAAAGCTTTTACTTCAGTGTTCCTAAAATTATTTCTTGGATAAAAAGTAAAATAAACTTTGAACCTAAAATAGCTAGATATTTATAATGACTTAACAACATAAAGAGCTGTATGAAGGGAGACTTTCACGCAAGGTTATGTGGGAAGGTGATGGTGAGATTCCCCTGCCTGAACCGATTGGCCGCTATAACCGACCAGTTTGCGTAAAGAAGATTTTTGTTATCTATATATTCCTTAAAATGAGAAATGCCGACAATTTTATTCATCTATGGCTGGAGACTGTTTTTCTATTCGAACGAAGGATCTGAGCCAATTCATGTTCACGCCGAAAAGCAGATATGGAATGTAAATTCTGGTTGCTACTTGAAGAGGTGGAGATAAGAGAAGCTTTTTCATACAACTTGACACCTTCTGCAAAAAAGGAAATAAAGAAAATAATATACCAACATTTTGATTTAATAGTTGAATCTTGGGATAATCATTTTAATAACTAAATCATGATAGCCATACATAATATAGAAGCCATTTCTTTTGAACAAGATCTGATTTGTTTAACAATTGACGGACAAGTAATAAAATTACGCCTCTCCAAAGTGTCTAAAAAATTGGAATTGGCAAACGACATTCAAAGGAATCTTTATACAATTTCTCCATCCAGTTACGGAATCCACTGGCCTTTAATTGATGAGGATTTATCTGTCGATTCACTATTGAAAAATATCTAAAACAAAATAACAGCGGCTAACACGGGTTTTGCAAAAGTGGCGGTTCAGTGCTCCGTCTCGGCTGAGCCGAGATGGTTAATCTAAGTTTGGTTATCCGCATCAATCCCGAAAGCATTCGGGATGGTGAAAATCGCCAACTTCTTGTAGCTGCATAACATGATGCAGTAAATTCG
>CAMBYC010000210.1 GCA_945871875.1 Sphingobacterium thalpophilum | reverse complement strand
ATGCGTAATGATTTTATTCCTGAAATGATTGCTACCGAGTTGTTTTCGTACTACAGAATAGTAAAAATTTTAGATATAGATGAAAGTGATGGCCCAACTTATGCAATTCAATATTTTACAGATAGTAGAGCTAAATACGACCAATTTGTTCAACTATATTCCAATAAATTTAGTCAAAAAGCCATTGAAAAATGGAAAGATAAAATATTTTCTTTCAGAAGTTTAATGGAAGTAATTTGAATTCAAATTTTAATACTATTTTAGCAAAGAATATTATGAATATATAACCAATTGATTTTAAAGTTTTTAAACTAACTTATTACAAATTACTTAGTTATATTGTTTATATTTTTATTCAATAATTACCTAAAGCCGCTACTACATTGAATTACAGCCAATAAAAATATTTTTATAACACCATAATACCTCTATATTTGAGGAATTAAAATCTTAAAACAAAACAATATGAACAAAGCAGATTTGATATCAAAAATTGCAGAAGACGCACAAATCACTAAAGAACAAGCTAAACTTTCATTAGATTCATTTGTAGACGCAGTAACTACAACCTTGAAAGAAGGTGGAAAAGTAACTTTAGTTGGATTTGGAACTTTTTCTGTAACTGAAAGAGCTTCTCGTAACGGTCGTAACCCACAAACTGGTGCTGAAATTAAAATTGAAGCTAAAAAAGTAGCTAAATTCAAAGCAGGCAAAGAGCTTTCTGAAACCATCTAATTTAAAAAATTCATTAAAAAGGCAAAACTTTTATATAAAAGTCTTGCCTTTTTTGTATTTTTACAAACACAATTATACATATTATGGGAAGAGGTGATAAAAAAACTAAAAAAGGAAAGATATTTAAAGGTTCTTATGGTAAAGCAAGACTTTCAAAAGCTACAAAGCAAAACAAAGCTGTTGCAACTATTTCTGCTAGTGCATAGAAATATCCTGTAAAATTAAGTACCGTTTTACCAATAATTAGAGGCATTAATTGTTTTTAAATTTGCTTTAAGGAGCAAGTCTTTGAATATCCCAATTGACCTCTTTTTTTGTGTACAAAATTCTGTCGTGCAACCTGCTTGATCTTCCTTGCCAGAATTCCATAGAATTTGGAACAACAACATAACCACCCCAAAATTCAGGACGATGTATTGAAACTGATTTGAATTTTTCTTCAATCACAGCAACTCTTTCCTCCATAATTTCCCTGTTTTCAATTGCTGCACTCTGCTCTGACGCCCAAGCTCCAATTTTACTCTCCTCCGGCCTTGAATTGAAATACGTATCTGATGCTGCAATATCTAGTTTGTGAATTCTTCCCACAATTCTCACTTGCCGCTCTAATTCTTTCCAAAAAAACAACAATGCTACATTTGGATTCTCCTCAATTTCTCTACCTTTTCTACTTGTATAATTGGTAAAAAAAACAAAACCATTTTCATCAAAACCTTTTAGTAAAACTATACGGGCTGAGGGAATACCATCAGTAGTAGAAGTGGCTAAAGTCATAGCATTAACTTCTTCAATATGTGCATTTATAGCTTCTTTCCACCATTTCGAAAATTGGGCAAAAGGTTCAATAGCTATATCATCTTCTGATAGTGATGATTTTAGATAATCTTTACGGATTTCAGAAATAGACATAATTCACTCAAATTTAACCATTAACCATTGTTCCAATATTTTCCCCGTTCACCAATTTTTGTAGGTTTCCTGGTTCATTTATATCAAACACGATAATTGGCAATTTGTTTTCCATACAAAGCGTAAATGCAGTCATATCCATCACTTTGAGGTTGCGCTCTATACATTCTTTAAAAGTGATGGTTTCGTAACGAGTTGCGTCTGGGTATTTTTCTGGATCTGCTGAATAGATTCCGTTAACCCTTGTACCTTTTAAAATTACGTCTGCACCAATTTCAATTGCTCTTAAAGAACCTGCAGTATCTGTAGTAAAATATGGATTTCCTGTACCGGCACCAAAAATAACAACTCTATTTTTTTCTAAATGTCTTATAGCTCTTCTTCTAATATAAGGTTCAGCAATCTGTTCCATTTTGATTGCACTCTGTAAGCGTGTAAATACACCCAATTTCTCAAGCATTGCCTGCATAGCCATTCCATTAATTACAGTAGCCAACATCCCCATATAATCGCCATGAGCACGTTCAATACCTGTTTCGGCTTCATTCATACCCCGATAGATATTGCCACCACCAATTACAATGGCCACTTGGATGCCCATATCTACAATGGTTTTTACTTCAACGGCATAACGTTCTAACATTAATGGATCTAAACCAAAACTCTTGTTTCCCATCAGTGATTCGCCTGAAAGCTTGAGCAAAATTCTTTTATACTTCGGTTGCATTCGGCAAATATAAGCAAAAAAAATCCCGAGTTAAAAACTCGGGACAATTTAAAATACTATTTAATTTTCAAAAATTTATTACCCTAGAGCAACTCTTTTGAAACTTAATACCTGCAAAGTAGAATCTACTGATTTAAGGTAGTCACCAACAGATTTGCTGTTGTCTTTTACAAAAGCTTGTGCAATCAATGTATTTTCTTTGAAAAAAGCATTGAGTTTACCTTCAGCAACTTTTGTAATCATTTCAGCAGGTTTTCCTGCCATTTTAGGGTCGTTAGTAATTTGATCTACTACGATTGCTTTTTCACGCTCTACAGTTTCTGGAGAGATGAATGAAGGATCTACAGCCAAAGGATTCATTGCTGCAATTTGCATTGCTACATCTTTTCCTGCTTCAGCTTGAGACTTATTCATACCTACCAAAACGCCCATTCTGTTGCTTCCATGGATATAAGAAGCTACATATTCTGCATCTATTCTTTCAAATTTAACAATCCCGATTTTTTCACCGATGCTAGCCAACTTATCGTTGATTAAATCGGCAACTTTTACAGCACCAATACTTACTTCATTTAATTCTTCTACACTTTTAACGTCTGATGCAATAGCTGCATCCATTAAAGATTGTGCAAAAGCGATGAATTCAGCATTTTTGCTAACAAAATCAGTTTCGCAAGTCAAACAAAAAGTGATACCAGCTTTGTTATCTTCAGTTGTTTTAGCTAATACTACACCTTCTTTTGCATCTCTATCGCCGCGTTGAGCGGCAACTTTTTGACCTTTCTTTCTAAGCCAATCGATAGCGGCTTCAAAATCACCATTTGTTTCTGTAAGTGCCTTTCTGCAATCCATCATACCGGCTCCGGTACTTTGGCG
>CAMBYC010000209.1 GCA_945871875.1 Sphingobacterium thalpophilum | reverse complement strand
AATTTGGGATTAAAATACTCCTATACCCCCAGCTAAAGCTGGTGGCAATTCAATGGTTTCCTTTAATGAAATGGATATACAAGATTAAAACATTCCTAAACTTATAAAGCAACTTGCCAATGAATAAACCCCAGCTAAAGATAAGGGTAAACATATCTTTTAATTGGCTCTAGCCAAATGGTTTAACATTGATAACCAGCAAATTATAATTGTTTTAGTTTAAGTCAAAACTAACAACTAAAAACTAACAACTAACAACTCCTAACTCAAAACATCGCCATAAAATAACACAAACGATGACATAAAACAAGACGATGGTTGTCATAAAACATGTCATCACATGACATGTTTTATCCCGATTTTGAGACAAAACATCCCAAAATTGAGACTAAATGCCACAAAATTGGGACAAAACATCACATCGGCGGGTTAAATTGTCTTAGAAATAATCATAAAATGAACATTTTGGCTTAAAACATGTCGTGCGATGACATAAAACATACCGTGCTACCACTATAAATAAGACGATGCATGACTGTTTTGAGACGGATTTGGGATGTTTTGTCTCAGATTTGTGATAAAACATTCCGATGGATGACATGTTTTATCACAGCAAACAGCAATAATGCGACAAATTTGTGGTGATTTGTCAAGGATTTGGGATAAAACGTGCCATGCGATGACATAAAATGAAACGATTGGTGTCAATAAATAAGAGGAAGAGGAGGTGTTGAGAGAGGGTTTGGGGGTGATAATATTCTTACAATATTACATCTTAATAGTAGTGTTTTGAAAGAATAAACTATAAAATTTGTACTTTTAACCTAATAATGGCAGACAAAGCATTCATAACACCAAATGTGCTAAAATGGGCAAGAGAATCGGCAAGAATGACCGAAGAAATCGCTGCTGCCAAAGTTTTTGTGTCTGTTGAAAAGCTAAAGGAATGGGAGACTGGAACAACCCAACCAACTATTCGACAAGCCCAGACGTTAGCAAAATTATACAAAAGACCTTTTGCACTTTTCTTTTTACCTGACATTCCTCGAGACTTTCAACCGTTGCAAGACTTTAGAAAATCAGGTTCAAAATCGTTGACTACGTCTTCAATTTTTATAATTAGAGAAATACAGCAAAAACAGATATGGATAAGAGATGTTTATGCAGAAAATCAAGAAGAAAAACGACCATTTGTTGGACGATTTAACATAAATGACAACCCACAAAAAGTAGCTGAAGACATACTTCAAACATTAAAAATTAATCCATTATTGTACAAGTCCGACAATCCAATAAAAGAGTGGATTGATGCAGCAGAAACAAATGGAATATTTATTTCACGGACAAGCTTCATTCATTCTCGACTGAAATTAGACGCTGAAGAATTACAAGGTTTTGCAATCGCAGACAAGCATGCGCCATTCGTATTTGTAAATTCAGAAGATTGGAATGCTCCACAACTTTTTACATTGGTTCATGAATTAGCACATATTTGGATTGCACAAACGGGTATTTCAAACGAAGTTGAGCCTAGCTTGAAGCAAAAGGATACATTTCATCCTGTCGAATTATTTTGCAACGAAGTAGCTGCAAATGCACTCATGCCCAAAGAAATATTGTTAGATGTTGATACCAAATTATTTCAATCTTCAAAAGATGTTTTTAAAATTGCCAGACAATTAGGCGTTAGTTCTTTTGCATTATTGGTAAGAGCATTAAATCTCCATATCATTTCATTAGCAACTTATAATAATCTAAAAAAACAAGCAGATAAAGATTTTGCAGAATATCTAAGAGTAGAGGCAGAAAAGAAAGCAAAACAAAAAGAGAAGGAAAAGCCAGGTGAGCCAAATTATTTTTTACTACAATTAAATAGGAATAATAGGTTGTTTACACAAACTGTTTTAGATGCATTTCGTGGCGGATATATTGAGCCAACTTTGGCGAGTAATCTTTTAAATGTTCAAGTAAATAAATTTCAACAATTAGAATCTCAATTAGTTAGATGAACACAATGGCAAATAAGTACTGTTTAGATGCCAATGTGTTAATTCAAGCATGGCAAAAATATTACAACCCAAAGTTTTGTCCTGATTATTGGGATATATTGATTGAGCTAGGTAAACAAGACAAGATTTTTATTCCTGAATTTGTTTACGAAGAAATTACAAGAACAGAAGATGATCTTTCAAAATGGGTTAAGGCTAGTAAAATTCCGATCAAGAAAATCAGTGAACCTGTAACAATTTGTTTGCAAAAAATTTATGCAGCAGACCCCGTTCACAAAAATTTAGTTGATAATATCACTGGTCGTTCACTTGCTGACCCTTGGGTAATTGCTCATTCTTTACATGAAAATGCTACAGTTGTAACAAAGGAAGAAAAAATCACGGCCTTAAATTCAAAAAGAATCAGAATACCCAATGTTTGTGATAATATGGGTGTGCGTTGGATAAATGATTTTCAGTTCATTGACGAGGTAGATATAAAATTCAAATGTTCGTTGATAATATAACGAATTGATAAGAAATGTGGACAATCAGAAACTTAAATTCTTTTTTATACAGGAGCTATACTTTCATATTTATCAAACAAAATTATGAGCAAATATGAATCCATTGGAAATGATGAAGACTTTTATCCTGGAATAGGTAAATTCGAAACTGAATGTTTTGAAAATTCAACAAGTTTAGGTAAAAGCAATTACTTTGTAAAATATGGAAACCTTCCTACATTGTTGCAACAAACACTAATGTTAGGGGGTACAAACGGAATAAGAGGTTGCAATGCTGTTAATATAAAAAAAGGGTATAAACAACTTGAAATTCTTTCTCCTAGAGAATTTGAAAATTATAAAAAACGTCTAAAAAGAAATTTGATGCTGTACAGTACATTCGCCAACAACGTGAAAAACTAAGCGAAAAATTATCTAAAATGTCAAAAGAAGAGATTTTAGATAATTTCAAAAAGCAAAAATCTACAACTAAAATAAAGCCTTATACTTTAGAATCCTGATTCTATTAATTTGGTTTAAAAATTAATTATGGAAAGAAAACTCTGGACTCGTGAAGAACTAATTCTAGTTTTCAACTTGTATCTCAAATTGCCTTTCGGCAAAATGCATACAAGAACTCCAGAAATTATTGAAATGGCAAATCTTATTGGAAGGACTGTTAATTCAATCGCAATTCGGTTAACTAATTTTGCAGCTTGCGATCCTTATCATCAAAATAGGGGTGTTAAAGGAATGGTTGGTGGAATAAAACAA
>CAMBYC010000208.1 GCA_945871875.1 Sphingobacterium thalpophilum | reverse complement strand
CGCAGTAAAAAACCCTTGATTAGTCAAGGGTTTTTTGTGTCAATTAAATTTTGGATATATCAATGGAATAAGCCGCTCTGTCACGGTCCCGGCAGAGCAGGGACGGGTTCGAGTCCCGTCCGGTCCGCAGTAAAAAACCCTTGATTAGTCAAGGGTTTTTTGTGTCAATTAAATTTTGGATATATCAATGGAATAAGCCGCTCTGTCACGGTCCCGGCAGAGCAGGGACGGGTTCGAGTCCCGTCTTTGTTAAAAAACTTTGTTTAGTAAAGAGTTGTTATATTTTAATTTTTATGTTTTAGTTTATATCATAAGAAGTTTAAGTAAACGGATATATTATAAAGGAGTCACAGAGAATTTTGAGAGAAGATTAGATCAATATAATAATGGTTTATCTCAATACACTTCTGTATATATGCCATGGGAATTGGTATATGTTGAACTTCATGAAACAAAGACGGATGCTTTGATAAGAGAGAAGAAGTTAAAAAAGAGCAAAACAGAATATATAGAATGGTTAATTACTCAACCAACTAATATAGTAAGGAAATAAGGTGCCCCATTAATATGTTAATTACCAGCAGACTATACCTAAGTCTTGTTTGTTCAATCTTGACAAATTCCAATAAATCAATTACTAACTTGTTAGAAAATTGTCCTCCATAGCCTACGCTTGTTTTATTATTGTACAACAGACAAAGCCATCCAATTGGTCAACTTTTTTATTTTAGTTTCAATCTAATTTCCTAGTGATGCCAAAGAAATTACATTGATACCATCTTGTCGGGTGTAACTAATTCCTGTTCCCGTAATAATGTTGAGAGATTTGGGCTGCTTTATTTTTTTTGTATCTAAGATTGAAACAAATTTATTGAGTGTAGCTGCTGCTTCATCAATTTGTCCAGTACCAAGTTTAATTTCAAATGCACACCATTCGCCATTGTATTTTTGAACGATGGCGTCAACTTCCAAACCACTAGAATCTCGATAATAATATACGTTAGCGTCATTGGCTTGACCATAAACACGGAGCTCATGGGTGACCATTGATTCAAATAAGAATCCTGTAAATTTCAAATTGTTTAAAAGTGAGTTTTCATCAGCACCCAATGCGGCAACCGCCAAAGAAACATCCGTAAAATGACGCTTTGGAGATTTACGCAATGTATAAGAAGAACGAATATGGGTGTTCCAGGCAGGTTGGTCTTCAATAATCATCAGGCGGTTAAGTGCATCAAGATAATCGTAAACTGTTGGGCGGGTGATGCCCACATTTTCCTTTTCACGAATGTCACTTTCCAAGGCAGAAATATCAACCAATGTTGAAGTATTTCTGGCTAGAGAACGCAATAAACACCTGACTTTTACGGGATCGCGTTTTACATCAGAAACTCTGCTCATGTCCACTTCGGCAAGCAATTCCACATAAGCACGATTAAGGTCTGCCGCTTGTACAGCATTTTTATTTAAGAGAGTGGGAAAGCCACCGATAACGATTTTGTTTATGATAAATTCAAGATTAGTAGGGTTGTCGTAAATATCTATTTTTTCGCCCTCAAAAAGTTTTGCCAAACTTATTTTTCCGGTTGAAAAACCCAGTTCTTGCCAAGACATTGTACGCATTTCCACAATGGTAAATCTTCCTGCTCCGGAGTGCATTTTTACAGACTCTTCAGGGTTTGCTGAACCGGTAAGAATGAATTGTGCATTTTCTTGTCTGTCGTCTATCTCGTGACGAATGTAATCCCAAAGTTTAGGTTGGGCTTGCCATTCGTCTATGAGTCGTGGAGTGTCTCCAAGCAACAATCTTTTTGGAGCAGTATTTATTAATGCCTCAACTTGTTCATCTCTGTCAACACTCAAAACACTTTTAGCTAATTGCTTTGCTGATTCAGTTTTGCCACAGGCTTTTGCGCCTTTGATCAGCACTCCACCAGAAGCATTAAGTTTGCGTTGTAATTCCTTATCTGAAATACGTTCTTTGTAAATCATGGATTTTTAGTGTAAATGTAGCTTTGTTTTACAAAAAAAAGGTAATTTGATTTACATATTTTAATACTATTGGTTTGCAAAAATATAGATTGTACCAGCTAAGCCTACTAAAAGTCAGAACGATAATGAAAGCGAGAGTACTAATGGAAATCTGACTTTTTTCTTCGCTTTCGTTCAGTTTATCGCATTTATTAAATCCATTTATTTTTATCTAATAACAATTCCAACAAATCCATCAATACCCGGTTTGAAATTTTCCTCCCAAGTGTATAACAAAATCCTACCAAAACGGGATTTTGCACTTTTAATATGTTGCTAGATTTTTAAAATGATTGGATATCTGTAATGGTTCTATGAAATTGTTCCAATTGGCTACCATATAGGCATTATACTAGAAAAAATAGAATTAAAAAGTAACTATAATTGGCATAAAATGTAATGGATAATCTTTCTTACCAAGTCAACTTCCGTCCGGTCCGAAAAAAAACCATGAAATTCAAGGGTTTTTTGATTTAAGGAAATTAATAGGAAATTAAGGAAATCATGAGAAGGTTAATAATATCATAGATTATTCTTCTATTTCTATTTTTCAACAAATTTTATTCTAACTTTATTAAATGAGAACTCTGACCTTACAAATGCCAGATAATTTAGAAGTAGACAATAAACAATTGGCTATTTTATTGGCTAGTAAACTTTATGAAATGGGAAAGCTTTCTTTGGGACAAGCAGCTGAAGTGGCTGGCATATCCAAAAGGGCATTCGCTGAGTTGTTGGGAAGTTATAACGTTTCAATTTTTAATTATCCTCCTTCTGATATCTCAAGTGATGTAGCAAATGCATATACTAATTTTTAATTTAATGTCCTCCAAGTTTCATTTACCAACTCATTTTTAGAATCTATTTCCCCCCAATACTACATTCTAATATCCAACCGCTTAACTTTATCCCCATAATTACCAATGTATTTCTCCTTTACAACATCTGATAAAAATGACTGATTTACCAAATTAATTACTTTATCTTTCTTTTCAATAAACTCAACCAGTATTCTTTCTGCCCTTTTTTCTATTATACCCAATCTTTTAGCAAATTCAATAAAGTTTGGTTTGCCATAAAATCCATAATGTTGGTAAAACCCAGAATTTAAATCACCCTCGTATAAAGCCAAAGCGGTATCAGATTCATTAGGTGTATGTATTGTCGTACTCATTAAATCATAAGCAGGGGTTAACTGATATTCACTCTTTTCGGTTCTTATTAGGGAGAAATTTTTTAAATGAGCATCACCATTTGATAGTATATAATTGAAGACAACCAATTGAAAAAAAATCTCCAAAGCTGGTATACTTGCTGCAACATAACGTTTTATCAAATGCCCGATTTCTTCATATG
>CAMBYC010000207.1 GCA_945871875.1 Sphingobacterium thalpophilum | reverse complement strand
AAACACATTATCCACAGCTGGCCTACTGTATTGCTCAATTGTTGTAGTTGTTTTGGGTAAGCCAAAATAAAAATATAGCGTTCTTTTATGTGATCCACTAATATGATTGGGTTCACTCATAGGTCCGTAAACGCTTGTATTGGTGGTAGCACCTGTTGCCAATTTTGTTCCTACGGCAGGAATGTAATCTAAAAAAGAAATGTTGCCTATTGGAACTTCTGGATGTGGTTTAGTAATGTTGCTAAATGCATAAAAATCAAAAAGTCTTACAAACAATCCACTATCTGGGCTGGCTACAAAAAACTTTCCTTCCACAGTGCTCAATTCCATCCAATTCACTTCTCCATAGTAACCCTTAAATTCTGGATATACCACCGGAGAATACCCAGTTTGGGTATTGTTGTACAGATTTTGCCAAACATTTACAGGCGTACCGGCAATTCTATTTTTCCATTGGCGAACAGGACCTTTCCCCAACCATCTGCTCGACAAAATATAATTTTCTGGATAACTAAAGCTGATACCGGCAAAGGGCAGATTGCCTTCCAATTGATAGGAATATTCCAAAGTTGCCCAACCGCTGCTGTTCATTTTCCAACGAATGTATTGCATATTGCCACTGTATAAAAACTCCGCAACAGCGGTTGTGCCTTCTTTATACACTTTTGAAGAGACGGGAATAGCAGTTCCTTTTACCAAAATGGGTCCATTGTTAAACGACAAAACATAATCGTTTGACGTGTTTTTAGTAGTGATCAGATTACCCGATTTTTTATCCAACACCAAGCTTATATCTCCACCTGTTAAGGTAATAGTAGAATCTGTTGTTATTGCTTTAGTAGAATCATTTTTCCATTGCACAAAATTGTTCAACAATGATGCATTGTTTTTAATTTTTGAGGTCCATTTATAGATTTCATTCCCAAAATTATCTTTTGCCACAATGACGAGTGCGTCGTAATTGGTAAAATTTGTAGGAAACGGAATTTGCAAGAATCCTTTTTGTGTGGCGGCGATATTTGGCGATGGAATTACTCCTTTTTGTTTGACCACATAGCCATCAAATCGGTCGAATGGTTTGCTAAAATCTACCAAAGCCCAATAAAAGCTGCAATTATTGGTGTTAAGAAAGTGAAAACGGTTTTCTAACTCTACCTGTCCGGTAAAATTAGCAGATAATGTAACGGGTAATTTGAGTTGAATGGGAGCAAATATTTCCCGAAGTGCATAAAAACTGCCTTCTTTTTCGCGGTGAGGACCAAGGATTCCATCATTGGCATTTAAACCATTTGCATCTAATACATTGTTTAGGTCTGTGCGTACCACCGCTTCATCCACCATTGCCCAAATAAACACACCGGCAGATTTAGGTGATGTCCAATGAAGGTTCCAAAAATCTTCCATCGCTGCACCGCCACCGCCATCATCTTGTGAATGCAGCATTTCAGTTGGCATATAAATCAATGAATCAGCTAAAATTTTCTTTGTGCTGTAATAATCTTCGTAATGGTTGCAATCGATACCATTGAAATCATTACCCGGACGATGGTGTGGGTGAATTACAGGTCTTTTTTGAAAATCCCATTGTACAAAATCATCGTCTAACGCTTTATTGGTGCCGCCTTCATTGCCATTGTCCCAAAAGATGATGGAGGGATGATTCATATCCCTTAACACCAATTCCTTTACCAAGGGCGCTCCTGCCTTTTCAGAATAAAACTTTTGCCAACCTGCCAATTCATCCAACACATATAAGCCCAATGAATCGCAAAGTTCTAAAAAATATTTATCTGGTGGGTAATGACTGCATCTAACCGCGTTCATGTTCATTTCTTTTAGCAAAAGAAAATCTTTCAATTGCTGCTCTTTAGACAATGTTCTTCCGGTTTCAGGCCAAAAACAATGGCGATTTACACCTTTACATTTTATTTGTACATCATTTATAAAAATCCCTAGGCCTTTCTTTATTTCAATGGTTCTAAAACCAAACTTTTCATTGTGCTCAAACAACTTTTTTCCGGAGGCATCTTGCAGAACAACTTTGGCACTGTATAAGTTTGGCGTTTCTGAGGTCCAATTTTTATGATTCCCAACATTTGTGTTAACCGTTAAAAATGAATCTGTTGCAGCAAATGCTGTTTTGGTTACTGACAATACAGATTGATCTGCCCCAGTAATTGTGGTAACCACAAAACCTTTTGATGAAATACCTTTTAACCAAACGCCCATAGAAAACGTACCTGTATGTTTGGCATCAATACCCACATTATCAATATAAGCCTTTGGCGTTGCTTCCAAAAAAACCGGACGAAAGATGCCGCCAAAAACCCAATAGTCTGCCAATCGCTCTGCATTGTTCACACTTGCATCACCGCTCATTTTGCTAACAGTAACTTCAATAAGATTGGGCTTATTAAAATGAACCAATGAACCAATATCATATTTAAACCGATAAAATGCCCCTTGATGCACCAATCCGGCAGATTTGCCGTTGATTTTTACCTCCGTATCGGTCATGCTCCCATCAAATACAATATTGATGTGTTTGTTTTTCCATGAAGCAGGAATGGTGAATTGGTATTTATAAAAACCTTTTTCATCATAAAATCGACTATTTTTCCCATTGGTTTTATAATCGCGACCATAATTGTAATTTCCAAAACCCTGTTGTTCCCAACAACTAGGTACATCAATCTTTTGCCAAGTGCCGCTGTTTCTTCCAGCGGAACATAAAAAATCCCATTGTACGGTGTGGGCAGCATCTGTTCCAGATAAATATTGAATTTCTTTTTGTTGTGCTTTTATCGACTGAAAAGACAAACAAACAAGTACCAATAATCCTATTTTCAAACTCATTTTTTTCATTTGTTGCTGTTTATCATTTGCTATTGATGCTCATTACTATACTATTTGACTAAAGCCATTTGAATGGTTTCATTCCTCCGAGCTAAAGCTAGGGGCTTTTGTTTAACTAGCTAAAGCTAGGGGCTATTGAATGAACGCTTTTCAATTTTTTAAAGCATTATTGAATGAACGCTTTTCGATATTTTTACTACATAATTTGGTTAATCCCGATTTTCCCAAGCTACTGCTAGGGTTTAATGAATGAACCTTTCCTATTTTTCCCTACTCCATCATTTAACTTTAAGCGAAAACTAAGTTTTTCATCCCTGTCACAAACTACCTCGTTGTTTACAAGATGTAATTCAGCAACTTGGATAACACTTCTTTTTTCTTCAAAAGAGCCTTTTGGTGCTGGGTTATTTTTTATTCTGCCAGGATGAGTGAAATAATAAACAAACGCTCTGCCATTATTGACTACAACATCACAATGGCCGCCAATGGCTTGATCGTCTTTGCCTTTTCCGGGGTTTTCTAATAAACGGGAGGGTTGTTTTTTCCATTGCAACAAAT
>CAMBYC010000206.1 GCA_945871875.1 Sphingobacterium thalpophilum | reverse complement strand
GTAACTCTTCCAGTTCGTTTTGAAGTGGTTGAAGGCAATTTAAAGGGTTACTTTTTTTCGCCTGATACTAAGGCTGAAGCAAAAATGGACACTGTTTTTTTGGTAAATGATAAAATTAGCATGGCTTTTAACATTATGTCTTATGATGTTACTTTGTATGTTTCAAAGAGAGGTTCAGATCATGCAGTTGGTTCTTTAATGGAAATGTTTGAAGTAATCGCAACAAGAAAAAAAGAAGAAGAAGTAAAAACTTCTAACTAATTATCCAAATTCTATTGCGTAATCTAAGTTTAAATAAAAAAATCCCGGTAGCATAATAATGCTCCGGGATTTTTAATTTTATTATTTCTGTAGGGGCAAAAATTTTCTAATAAACCCTTAAATAAATTTTATAGAAATAGAGCGATATAAGTTGAATTAACACCTGTTTATTTTTGTATTAAAAAGGCCTATTTTTATAATATAGTATTTTAAAGTAACACAAATCAAAATGACTTACAGATTATCAGAAACAGATGTTCAACAATTTCATCAGGATGGATATGTTATAATAAGGTCGTTTTTTGCAAAAGAGGAAATTGAAAAATTATATTCAATAGCTATTGGCGACGAAGTTATTAAGCACAATGCTACCAATGTAAAAGACAATCAAGGTAAAAATTCAAAACTTACTTTGTGGTTTACACCGGGCGAAGATGTGTACAGTATGATGTTAAGAAGTAAGCGGATGGTGGAGAATGCTGCAAAATTATTGGATAGTGAAAGTCCGGTTTGTCATTACCACACTAAGTTAATGCAAAAAGAGCCTAAAATTGGGGGTGCTTGGGAATGGCATCAAGATTATGGCTATTGGTATAAAAACCAGTTTTTATATCCCGATCAGTTATTGAGTATTATGATAGCCCTTACACCTGCAAATCCATCCAATGGTTGTTTACAAGTGATTAAAGGGTCGCACAAAATGGGCAGGGTAAACCATGGTTTTTCTGGTGAGCAGGTGGGAGCCGATCAAGTGATGGTAGATCACGCACTTACAGTAATGGAGCATGTATTTGTGTCATTAGAACCGGGCGATGCGTTGTTTTTTCACAGCAACTTGTTGCATCGAAGTGAAGCAAATACTAGCGATAAGTCTAGATGGTCTATTATTTCTTGTTACAATTCCATGACCAATACTGCATTTAATGATCAAAGCACTTCATGGCGTGAGCCAATAAAAGTTGTTGCCGATGATGCATTAATGCAAAATGAAGTGGGTGGTGCTACAGAAGGTGCAGATTTCTTAATAAAGGAAAATGATCCAGCACTTAAAGAAACCGGTTGGGAAAAAGAGGTAAAGACAAGCTGAATATTTGTATAGGTTAAACATAGTGTATTTGGCATCAATTTGTAAAATTGAATTGGTTTACATATTGCTCAAAAAAAACCTTACAAATTTTTAGCATCAAGTAAAAAGTAATTTATAAGGCAGGATGAAATCAAACAACATTTCTTCTGATTAAAATTCCAAAGACAGATAATATGATTAATTTACTTTGGGTTTTATAGCCCAAATAATGTTACTAATCTTTTATATATTTATTTAAACAATCAAGTTTATGCTAACTCCGGATTTATTAAGCGAATTAAATACGCCATTTGATATTACTGAACAGCAAATTGCTTTTTTTAGGAAAAATGGATTTATAAAAATTAAGAACATTCTTTCTGCCAAAGTTATTGCAGCCATGGATGCAATAATTACTGCAGAAGTGAATAAGTTAAACAACCAGCAACTTGCATTAGAAGAAAGAGATACTTATGGGAAGGCATTTTTACAAATTATGAACATTTGGAGAAATTCGGCCGACGTAAAAGAAATCGTTTTTAGTAAACGTATTGCACAAATTGCAGCGGCATTATTAGAAGTTGATGGGGTTAGATTATACCATGATCAAGCTTTATATAAGGAGCCTAGTGGCGGCCACACTCCATGGCACGCCGATCAGTATTATTGGCCTTTAGAAGGTGATAAAACCATTACAGCATGGATCCCTTTACAATATACCCCATTGGAATTTGGGCCATTAGAATTTAGTGCAGGTAGTAATCAATTAACCAAGGGAAGAGATAAGGAAATTAGCGATGATAGCCAATCTTTTTTGGAGCAAGCATTAAAAGATGCAGGATTTAATCATGTGGTGGAAGCATTTGATTTGGGTGAAATTAGTTTTCATAGGGGTTGGCTATACCATCGTGCAGGACCAAACAAGTCTACACAAATGCGTAAAGTGATGACAATGATTTATATGGATAAGGACATTCGATTAAAAGCACCAGAGAATAAAAATCAACAAGCGGATTGGGATACTTGGTGCCCAGGTGCCGTTATTGGCGAAGTGGTAAATTCGCCAATAAATCCTATTGTTTATCCTGGGTAATCTACTCGTTTTGTATTGTTTATATTATGCCGGCGTTTGTATGGTATTTTTTGCAATTTTTTAAAGAACTTAAAGTGTACTAACCATTATTCATTAATAGTATTTTACTAATGTACTAGAAATGAATATTTTGTCTTTTATTGGTTAAATTGCCTGTTTTTTTAATTCTTACAATTGATATCATTTTACATTCACTCAATGAACACATCAACAATCTTATGATAAGAATAAAAGAAGGGCTTACGATTTTAGTCGTTTTATTTTTTGCTACAAATTTGCATGCACAACTTTTTAGCAATCAAGAAATAAAAAGTTGGAAAGCTCAAGCCCAACGCGTAACTATTATTAGAGACAATTGGGGAGTCCCTCATATTTATGCCAAAACGGATGCTGATGTGGTTTTTGGTATGATGTATGTTCAAAGTGAATCTTATTTTTATAAAGTTGAATCTGCCATAATTGGCAAATTGGGAAGGGAAGCAGAGGTTGTAGGGAAATCGGCTATATACAAGGATTTATGGTCGAGGATGTTTATTGATACCATCAAAGCAAAGCAATTGTTAACTGAAGCAACGCCATACATGCAAAATTTGTGCAGAGCTTATGCCGCAGGCATGAATTATTTCATCTACACTCACCCCGAGTTGAAGCCCAAGTTGATAAACCGTTTCCAACCTTGGATGCCTTTAATGAATAACATTCCTGCGATATCAGGATTCAGCATCTCAGAATCAGAAATTAAAAACATGTATCCTAATCCTGTTTTAAAAGATGTTGCTTTTGCACCATCTGAATTAAAAGAGGAGACTGAAGAGAAAATAGGTTCCAATGGTTGGGCGATTGATGGCAAGCATTCAGCAACAAAATCTCCGATTATTCTTATTAACCCGCATTCAGAATTTTACAATAGAATTGAAGTGCAATTGGTAAGTGAGGAAGGTTTGAATGTATATGGTGCTCCTTTTTTAGGGGAATTTCATATTTGGCAGGGTTTTAATGCTTTTTGTGGATGGATGCATACTGTAACTGCATCAGATTCAAGAGA
>CAMBYC010000205.1 GCA_945871875.1 Sphingobacterium thalpophilum | reverse complement strand
AGTTGTGTCTTTTACGTTTAAAAGGGTATGTAGCCAACACAATACATGAAATGAAAAAAATATATTTGACGATGCCGTTACTATAAAAGCTGTGAATTTGTGTTACTCCTATATTGTACTGTGCTGGTTTCGTTGGGAATTTGCCATCGAAACGAAACAATGGACTCAAATAAAACAATACACCATCTGCTGTTTTGTATTTAAAACGTATATAAGATTCGGTTGGTGCGAATGGGATAGAGGTATTAGTAAGCGTATCTTGTTCAAATAAAATTTTACCGTTTTGACCAATGGCTTTGAAACTAGAAACAGGCAGATTAAAGTTCAAAACAACAGAATCGTTTAAGGTTTCAATCTTTTTGATTTGGGGGTTAACGAGATTGATTTGTTCTATTTTCTTTTTAAAATTGGGTTGGTCTGGTGTTTGAAAAGCGATGGTTTTACCGTTTTTAATGGCGGAAAGGGCTTCATTGTTGAGGCTATTGGGGGCAAAAAGCAGTGTACCAAAGCGGCCGGCGGAAGTTCTGTCGGCAATATCGTGGAGGTCGTCGTTGCCAATAAGTGCTATTCTATGACCGTTAGACAAAGCGGTGTCAAGATGAGCGAATGATTGAGCGGCGGGATTTAGAACTTCGATAGCATCATAACCTTGGAGCACTTTGAGGTCGGTAGTGTTGTATCCTTTACGCATTAAAGGGTGGTTCAAAATAACTACGGCATTGGTATCAGCGGCTTCTAGTGATAATAGCTGTTGCTTGTTGTTTAGGGTCTGGGGGAAGAAATAATCTTTCCAAACCACAGACTCTGAATTAAGAACAAGCTGGTGCGTTTTTTTTAGGTTAACCCCATGTTCGTAAGCACTTATATAGTTAGGCTGGGTTGAATAATTGGTATCGATAAGGTGGTAATTAGAAATGCTATGAAAAGTATATCCTAGAGAATCGAATGCTTTCCAAATATCCGGGGCTGTACCTTTTCCATTGGTTATACCATTCCATGCACGGCAATGGGCGTGGAAATTGGATTTTTTCCAATCGACGGTATTGAAATCTTTATACGGATTATAAATGGTGTTGCCAGAAAAAGGCTCGGGATTGTGGAAATTAAAAGGAGGACAAAAAAGATATTGATCGGCAATCAACCACAATATCAATATCGGGAAAAATAGGATTAAGAATTTCTTTATCATGTTAGAAATATTCAGATTGAGATTCGGTTGCAAGGTAAACAATAATCAAGCCTTAATTGATATCACTCCTATTTCTTCGTTCCATTAATTGTGAAATTATCAAATTCAACGGTTTGGTTTCTGTTGACTTCAACGCCAAACTGGTTTCCATAAGTTTTGATGGTAGTAAATGTTTCAATCAAATTGTTGTTGATGTAAAACTTGAACATCGCTCCTGTTTTTTCAATTCTGAGGGTATTTTTACCTTCATTTTTCTTTTTAATGAATGAAGAAGCTGTCCAACTCCTTAAGGAATTCCAAGTTCCGTTGTTCTCGAAATAACCAATGGTATAACTTCCATTGGCAATATAAAACCTGTTGCTAGAAACGGTTGTTGTATTGTTGCAAAAATTTATCCCATAACCATAATTATCAATTCCCTCAATCCAATTGGCATCAACACTAATATTAAAATCATCGGATAATTTAACATCAAAATTTTTAATTGCTGCATATATGCTCTGGTCATTTATTCCTTTGATGCTGAGTTTGTCATTCTTTATAGAAATTTTCTTATAGGTATCATCAACTAATGGCCAACTGTTGTTGTTATCGCTAAAAGGTTCAAAAAAGGAAATACTGTTAGCATCAAAATAAGATTGCTTTCCACCATCAGATCTTCTTCCAGTCAAGTTAAAATTATCAAAATCCACTGTTTGGCTTTTCGTTACTCTACAACCAAACTTATTGCCATACATTTTAATGCCTGTGAGGGTTTCCACAAGCTTTCCATTGATGTAGAATAAATAAGAATCACCCTTTTTCTCAATGGTTAAATTGTTTTTATCAATATTTTTTAAATTGATATAATCAGAACTTGTCCATTTAACCTTTGAAGTCCAAACTCCAGCATTGTCGTAGTCACCAATTAAATACATCCCATTGGGACTAATATAAAATAAATTGGTAGAGAAAATATTAGAGATTGATTTATCACTTTTACAAAAATCTATACCATAACCATATTGATTTTCACCTTCAATCCAATTTGCATCAACTGAAACTTTAAAATCTTTATACACATCTACATTAAAATTTATACTTGCATCGGTAAATGATTCTGTAATTCCCTTTATTCTGAGTTTGTTGTTGTATAATGATAACTGCCTTTTTTCATCTTTTACAAGTGGCCAATTGTTTTCGTTGCTGTAAAAACCATCTGAAAATGCAAATGCATTGTTGTTTGAAATTATACTTTTTGATGGATCTCCTTTTTCGCCTGTAACTTCAAAATTATCAAAATCTATAGTCTGTTTCCAAGAAACCCTAACACCAAAATCATTTCCAAAATTACTATCGAAAGGTAAATCATCCACCAACTGGTTATTGATATAGAAATACAAAGCATTTCCTATTTTATTGATTTTCAATATATTTTTTCCCGTTCTGTCTCTATTGATAGCTGATGAAAGTACCCATTTTTTTGTATCAATCCAATTGCCATTGTTGATGATTTTACCGATAGAATAATAACCATTGGCAGTGATTGAAAACACATTGTGAGAAGTTGTTTTATTGTTGCTGCAAAAATTTATTCCATAACCATTGTTATTGATGCCTTCTACCCACTCTGAAACAACTGAAACACTAAAGTCTTTTGTTGCATCGATTTCGAAATTCTTAACTGTGTGATAGAAAAATTTGTCTGAAATTCCCTTCACCCTCAATTTCCCATTTTCAACAGTCATTTTTTTATCTGCATCATACTCTAAAGTCCAATCGTTGCTGTTATCGTAAAAAGGATCAATAAATCGAAACACATTTGAAACTACAGGAATAGGTGTGATGGGCACTTTGGGGTATTTCTTTTTGGCATCTTCCCAACCTTTGGCAACGGCTTTTAGTCGAGCGGCTCTTCCCGGGTGGGTATATGAAGTGTTTTCGCTTACCGATTTGTCTAAATATGCAGATTGAGCATTGTTCAATTCGCCGCCAAGCAGATAAACAATAAATCCCGCCGTTTCATCGGCTTCCAATTCCATGTCAATTCGGGTCATATCCGGACGAGGATTGATCAAATGGTTGTTAAGGTGATGACCAATTTCATGTGCTAAAATCGTTAAGGTTTTCCAATCATTGCTTTGCACTGGTAAATTGCTCTCTGAAAAATTCAGACTTCTAACAGTTTTTAGAAAGTTTGGATTAAACAATATATATGGACGATTTTTATCATCAAGAATGGCCATGCAATTGTCGGTTTTTGTACAACTCATGATGATATAACCGTTTCGTAAGCCGTATTTTCCTAGAATAGAAGTTACTAAAGCTTCAACATCTGAGGCACTAGCATAACCGGCACCATTTTCACAAACCGAAACATCACCAACCATTGATCCAAAAAAAGAAGTACCTAATGTTTTTTGTGCTAT
>CAMBYC010000204.1 GCA_945871875.1 Sphingobacterium thalpophilum | reverse complement strand
TCCTTGCCAATTATGGGAGAATGGACGGTTAGTCAAGGTTATGATGGAAGCATCACGCACAAAGGAGATTGGGGTAAAGCATTAGATTTTGTGGTTTTGGATGAACAAATGAAAACTTTCAGACTTCCTGGAAGTCTTCCTGAGCATTTTTATTGTTACAATATGCCAGTTTTAAGTCCGGGTTATGGCATTGTGGAAGAAATAGTAGATCATATTGAAGACAATCCAATTGGCGGCAACAATACAACTCAAAATTGGGGAAATAGTATTGTGATAAAACACGCAGATGGTTTGTATTCCAAATTATCACATCTAAAGAAAAACAGTTTTAAAGTTTCAAAGGGAATGTATGTAAAAAAAGGTGATGTATTGGCAACTTGTGGCAATTCTGGAAGATCTCCAGAGCCGCATCTACATTTTCAAATCCAATCAACGCCCTATATAGGATCCAAAACTTTGGAATATCCACTAGCAGCATTTTTAGTGAAAACAAATCAAAAATATGAACCAAAATTATTTTCAGTGCCAAAAGAAGGAACAATTGTAAGTAATATTTTATTAGACAGCCAATTACTGGAAGCCTTTAATTTTCAACCTGGGTATTTTTTCACCGTTAAAGCTGAAGGCTTTGAAACAGAAGAATGGGAAGCTGGTACCAACATCTACAATGAAACTTATCTTTGTTGCAAAAAAAACCAAACAACTGCTTATTTCATAAAAAACAACACACAATTCTATTTCACACAATATTATGGTTCAAAAAAAGGATTGTTGTTTTACTTTTATCAGGCGGCTTATTCAGTGTTGTTGAGCACCGATAAATCTATAACTTTGAAAGACTATTTGCCCTTAACCATTTTGCCCAAAAGTCCAATACAATGGCTTCAAGATTCAATAGCACCTTTTTATATTTTCAGACAATTACAATTTGAAGGAACGATGCTTGCAAATACCGACCCACTGGGTGGAGGAAAAATTATTTATAGTTCAATCATTACAAGAAAATTGGGATTAAAAACAACCAAACAATTGGAAACATCTATTCAAATTGAAAAAGGAAAAATTCAATCTTTTACAATACACTTACCAAACAAAACAATAGAAGCAAAATGTCATTATTGAAAAAACAAATTACAATACTAACCATCGTTTTGCTGTCATCAGTTTTTGGATTTGCTCAAGAACAATATACTTATGATTCAGTAAATGCCAAAAGTTATAGATTGTACAACAGTAATGATTGGACAAACTTGTTGAATTACGGAAAAGATGTTGTAAATCACCAAATTGACTTTCAATTTTTGCGTTTGAGGTTAGGCTATGCAGCGTTTCAACTCAATAATTACAGCGAAGCAATTACGCATTATGAAAAAGTAATCCAAAACGATTCTTACAATACTGTTGCAAGGTATTATTTATGGGTTTGTAACGGAATGCTCAATAATAATGAAATTGGAGATCGAAACATACCCTTTATTGCAGCTGAAGCTATAACCGAAGAAAAAAGAAAATCTACAAAAATAACTGAAATTGGAATTGAATCTAGCTACAAAGCCACAGATTTATTAAGACGGGGAAATAGTTTGTATGGAAGATTTGATTTGAGTGCGAGATTGGGATATAATTTGCATATTCAACAAAGTTTTGCCCTTTACAACAGCAAAATAAATGAACCATTGTACACTTCTGTAAACAACAATACCAATATTCAAATCAACCAAGTTGAATATTACAACAAAACTTCTTTAACACTTGACAAACGTTGGGTAATTAAAGGTGCCTATCATTATTTGTATACGCCATTCAACAATTTGTCTTACAAAAACAATATTGGGATGCTGGGCTTACAATACAATAAGCCTAAATTCAGTTTACAAGTGAATGCGATAATGGGTAAACTTATTGATTCAAGTTTTCAACAATATACCGCACAACTGAAATGGTATCCTTTGGGAAACCTTAATTTTTACTCATTTACTACTGGATCTTTAAGAAAAGCTTCCGATAAAGTATACAACTTAAAACAAGTTGTTGGTTTTAAAGCATTTGAACATTGTTGGGCGGAAGGTTATATTACTTTAGGGGCTTTTAGAAATATAACAGAGAATGACATTTTGTATGTGTACAATGCTATAGATAAAACTTTGTCGAAAAAAGGCGTTTCAATTTATACAGATGTAATTCCTGGCTGCATATTACAAATTGGTTATACTTATGAACAATTGGAACTTTACAAAAAACCAACAACTTTTAATCAACATTCAATAATAGGAGGTATAAAATGGAAAATCTAAAAAAACAAATCGCGTTAGGTGTAGCATTTTTATTGTCATTGCAAATGGTATTAGCACAAAATCCAGCAGCTCAACAACAAGCTTTTAAAGAAAGTTATGTGCAAGAATACAACAAGCAATATGCTGATGCGATTGCAAGTTTAAACAAAGTATATGACGAAAAAAGTTATGAAATCAATCTACGTTTGGGTTGGTTAAATTATCAAAACAAGAATTACCAACAATCGCAGCAGTTTTATCAAAAAGCAGCTAACTTAAAATCCTATTCGGTTGAAGCTAGATTGGGATTGGTAAAACCATTAGCTATTCTTGAAAATTGGGATAAAGTAATGGCTACTTACGAGGAAATATTAAAGATTGACCCACAAAATTACACAGCCAATTATTGGGCAGGAGTTATCAATTACAATCGTAAAAAATATGATGTAGCTGCAAAATTATTTGAGAAAATAGTTAACCTCTACCCTTTTGATTATGATGGCAATTATATGTTGGGATGGTCTTATGTTAATTTAGGAAAAACTGCAGAAGCAAAGATTTTATTCAATAAAGGTTTATTAAACAAACCAGGAGATTCATCTTGCTTGGATGCACTCTCTAAAATTAAGTAAGAATTGAGAATCAGGAATTACGAATTAAGGTTTCAAATGATTCGTAATTCCTAATTTTTTAGAATGAAATCTATTAAATGAATACCTATAATTTATTTATGGTTTTAACAACCTCTTTCATATCGTTAAACATATCCAATCTTTTCTGAAATTTCTCTTCAATCAATTGTTGTGCAGCATCATTATCTTGATAAAAGGCTTTTAACTGGTCTTTCAACTTGTTAATAGAAATACTATTGGTTACAAAAAGATTAGTACCATCTAGCTTTTCTAATGTATAGTACACATGAAGAAAAGACATTCCATAGCTACCGTATGTTAATGTGCTGTATTCGTAAATACTAGATTTGGATCCAATTACTACGGGTTGCAAAAATTTAAGCTTTCCATTTTTTATTGGTTTTGAATAATAATTATATCTAAGTCCGCCATAATAAAACCCAAAGCTTTTTACATCTTCGGGTTTAAATGTTTGGATTGCTTTACTACTATCTATCACTTCAAATTCATCAATAAATTTTGATAATTGCACTACACCCAAAAATGATTTGGGTATTTTGATTTGCACATTAATGGTGTCATTTGATTGATTTAAATAAAAACCCGGAGTAGTAGTTTGAGCGATAGAAGTATTGATTGCTCCAAATAACAATCCTATAATAATAATTTTTTTCATACTTAATTTATGTTGTT
>CAMBYC010000203.1 GCA_945871875.1 Sphingobacterium thalpophilum | reverse complement strand
CAAACTATAATGTCCGATCGATCAGGAAATAAATTAACTTCTGGTGGAGATGTTGAGAGATGTTTTTTAATCCAGCTTGCAGGTTATGAGATTTGGTATGATAGTAGATTAACTTTTAAACATCTCATGCCTTCTAATAGATTGACTTGGGACTATTATCTTCGTTTAAAATCTGGTATTGCATCAGGGGATGCTTTATTATCTGTTTATAAAACTATTTTGAACAATAAAAATTTATCAAATTCCAAGTTTCTAAAAATTTATATAAGCAGCTTAGTTAGAAACATATTGGTTTTTATAAAATTTAAATTAAAATCTACGTTTAGCCCATCTAGCTATTCACAAGAGTTGAAAGATTTAGGTAAAGTGATTCTGCCAGCCAAAATTAAGTCGTATGCCAATAATTTATTTATTTCATATCGTCATTTTATACAAATTAAACGCTTTTTATAAGGATGCCATTTTTTAGCATAATAATACCAACTTTTAATCGTGCCCATCTAATAATGGATACAATTACAGAAGTATTAAACCAAACTTTTACTGACTTTGAACTAATAATTGCAGATGACGGTTCAACTGATAAAACTAAAAGCGTTTTTGATTCAATTGTAGATCCAAGAATTATATATGTTTATCAATCAAATAGTGGAGTTTCTTCAGCTAGAAATTTTGGTTCAACTTATGCCAAAAGTAATTACCTAATTTTTTTAGATAGTGACGATAAAGTAAGTACTAGTTGGTTACAAGATTATTATGATATTCTCTCCAATAATAACAAGGTAAATCTTGTTTTTTCTAATATGGAAAAGAGAAAACAAGATGGGCAATGTTTTAAAATTGTTGATGCCAGAAATCCTTATGGAAACAATGTTGATTTTGGAATTTTCATTCCAGGATCGTTTTGTTTAAGTAAAGAATTGTTTAATTGCTTAAATGGATATGATATTGCTTTAAAATATGGTGAAAATACAGAAATGAGTTTTCGATTGTATGAATTAAATCCTACTGTTGATTATACAGATAAAATTGGATTATTTTATTACCCTTCATCTGATGGGGGGAGTAAAAATCTAAAAAATTTGGTGGATTCAAATCTTTATATTCTAAAAAAGCACGAGGTATATTTTTTAAAACACAAAGCTACAAAGCGATTATACCTTCAGAATACTGCGGTGGCTTGTATTAAACTAGAGCGATACAGAATAGCTCAAAAATTATTTTTACAGATTTTATTTTTATATCCTTTACATATAAAAAATTTATTCAGATTAATTTGTTCTTTTCATCCTAAACTAACAAAGTTAGTATGGCGATAATTAATGATTTCAGATTTTCCGCTTTTGTAATTACTTTCAAACGTCCAAAAGTATTGGTGCAAACAATTCAATCGATTTTCAGGCAGACAATTGTTCCTGAAAAGCTTTTAATTGTAGATAATGATCCTGAGCAATCAGCGTATTCAATTTTGTCGAAATTAGAAGGATTACCCATAGAATATCACTCAGTTGGGTTTAATAGTGGGCCTGCGGGAGGTGCTTACGAAGGTCTTAAATATCTTTTTGTTCAAGGTTATGAATGGGTTTTGTGGTTAGACGATGACGATCCTCCACGCTTTGAAGACCAATTAGAAGTATTAGTGTCTAATGTTTTGAGAAATCAAAATATAAACAATTTAGGTATGACTGGTTCTGTAGGACAACGATACAACAACAATAGGGGCGAGATTATTCGTATTAAAGATGAAATGTTACTTTCTGGAAGTGATATCGAAGTAGACCAAATTGCTGGTAATATGTTTCCTTTTGTAAGTAAAAAAGTGTTTGATGTAGGTGTTTTACCTGATAATCAATTGTTTTTTGGATTTGAAGATTTGGATTTTGGTTTACGCGTTCAAAATGCAGGTTTTAAAATTATTATAAGCGGAAAAGAAATGCATAGGCATAGGGAATTTTCAGGCAGGCTTAATTTTAAGCGTTCGGTTTATACTGAAAAACAAGTTTCTACGTTATGGAGAGAGTACTATGGAATGAGGGCACTAGTGAAAATTGTAACGCGTGTCAGACCAAATTTGAAAGCTTATTTTAGATTTACATTAAAATGTATTTTAAAAATCATTTTAGGGTTTAAGTATGGGTTTAAATATGGATTAATCAATTCAAAGTACATCTCTCTTGGTTATTTACATGGGATAGTTGATAAAAAAGGACTAACCATTTTACCTATTAAAAAATCTCTTTAATGTGCGGAATTTACGGAGAAGTTAGCAAAAAAGTTGCCAGCCAGCTTGAAAATTTAGAAGCTGGGTTAAATACATTATCTCACAGAGGTCCAGATGCATCTGGAAGTTGGTTAAGCCCCGATGGCATGGTGTGGCTTGGGCACAGACGCCTCTCAATTATTGATTTGAGTAATGCATCGGTTCAACCCATGCATAGTTTTGATTCTAGATTTTCTATAAGTTTTAATGGTGAAATCTATAATTTCCAGCAAGTTAAAGATCAATTATTGGCAAAGGGTTATAAATTCAACAGCACTGGTGATACAGAAGTTTTGTTAAATGCTTGGCATTGCTGGGGTGTTGATTGTTTGAAAAGAATAGATGGCATGTTTGCTTTTGCAATCTATGATTCAAATACCCAAAAGCTCTTTCTTGCAAGAGATAGGGCTGGCGAAAAGCCTTTGTACTATAAAGTTTGGAATGGGGGTATTTCATTTGCTTCGGAATTAAAGCCGTTATTAAATAGAACAGATGTTGAAAAAAATGTTAATCCTTTAGCATTAAACAGCATTCTTGGCTTGGGCTATGTACCTAGAGATTTGTGTATTATTGAGGGACATAATAAATTGCTCCCAGGTCATTTTTTAGAATATGATATTGTTACTTCAAAGCATGCAATTAAAGAATATTGGTGTTTACCAACTCAAGAAACTGGAAAATATTCTGAAGAAGAACTCCTTGAAGAGTTGGACAGACTTATGACTAGATCGATAAGTGAAATGTTGGTAGCTGATGTTCCTGTTGGTGTTTTATTAAGTGGAGGTCTTGACAGTAGTATGATAACATCTTATGCATCAAAAGCTAAATCTGATATCCACACTTTTACTGTTGGTTTTGAAGGTTTTGAAGCTAACGATGAAAAGAAGCATGCAAAATTAATAGCCGATAGTTTTGGAACTAAACATATAGAGTTAGACGCAGGCATTGTAAAACCAGAATTGTTAAATGATTTAGCAGTTCAATTTGATGAGCCGATTGCTGACCCAGCTCTTATACCTACTTATTTAATTAGTAAGTTGGTTAAAGAATATTGTACAGTAGCATTGGCAGGTGAAGGTGGTGATGAACTGTTTGGTGGATATGTTAGATACAACCAGATGATTAAAATGAAGGAAAAATTCGATGGGTTTCCACTGGGACTTAGAAAACTAGTTTCTTCATCAGCTGAAAATATTTTGCCAATTGGATTTAAGGGAAGACATTATTTGATGAATATTGGAACCGATTTTTCCAACTCAATTCCACTTTCTGATAGTTTGTTTAATTATAATGAAAGAAAGAAGTTATTACAGTCTAGATACAAAGTATTTTCTACAGATTCAATAAA
>CAMBYC010000202.1 GCA_945871875.1 Sphingobacterium thalpophilum | reverse complement strand
AATTTAAACAAAATATCCTATTTATTCGTTTATTGGAAAAAATTAGTGATTCTACTATTATTTTTATCGAAATTTTTATAGGAAATTAAAAAGTCAATATTTTAAATGGATACTACTTTTCTTTTTATTAGTTTACTTGGATTAATTTTATCTTTTTTAATATTTTTTTATAATAAAGGATATGGCAGTGCAAATATGTTTCTTGCCAGTTTCTTCCTTTTTATATCTCTATATTTATTGGATACCTATATCGTATTATTCAGTAAATCAACTTTTTGGGTAACCATTTTTATTACGTTAATACCATCCTTCTGTTATATCATTGGGCCATTATCCTTTTTTTATGTAAGAAGCATTATTCGGGATAATACTTCTTTGTCGCTTTTTGATTTTTTACATTTTGGGTTTCTTTTTATTGTCATTTTAGGTTCATTACCTTATGTATTTTCCTCTTGGTCGTATAGAGAAGAGGTGGCAAAAATATTGATCAGCAATAAATGGGAAATTAAACATTTGAAGTTAAATGTATTAATACCTCATTTTATCAATCAAGGGTTTAAACCCTTTCATTGGTTGATATATGGTTGCTTGAACTGGTGGTTATTGTACAAAAACTACAAAAATAATACAATAGAAATCAAAAATAAAAGCCAAAATAAGTCAATAAAAAAATGGCTCATTGTATTTTGTATAAATTTTAGTTTACTTGGTTTTGTTTTGTTGTTTATTATGATTTCAAACTTTATGTTTAAAGACAAAGTTGTTTTTTTAAACCAGACGTATTATTTCCTAATAACTTTTAGCATGGCTTATGTTCTTCTAAACTTATCTTTATTGTTGTTTCCCCATATTCTTTACGGGTTACCAATTGAATCAGTACACTCATTTGGGGTATTAACTGAGCAAAATAGTCGCACATTAGATCCTTTGCAAATGTTGGATATGTCTGTTAAGGAAAATAAAGAAATGAATGACGATGGGAAACAGAAATATAGCCAATTATTCTCCCCTGAATATCTTGCAACAATTAAAGAAAAACTTCAACAATGGGAATTTGAAGGTAAATATTTAAATCAGGATTGTGATTTTGGCAGTCTTTCAAAAGAAACAAATATACCGTCGCACCATTTAACTTTTTATTTCAATTCATTTATCAATTTCAAGTTTATTGACTGGCGTAACAAAGTGAGGGTTAATTATGCTTGTAAAATAATTGAGTCTGGTGAGGCAGAGTTAATTACCATTGAAGCACTAGCATTTCAGTGTGGATTTTCAGCCCAATCTACTTTTATAAGGTCGTTTAAAACATTTACCGGCTTAACGCCAAGCAATTATTTCAAACAACTTAAAGGATAGAACCCAATAAATAGTGTGTAGTACTAATCCACAATTGGGGTTAAATAGCAAAATTGATAATACCAATTTATTCAGGAGCTAGCTAACTTTAAAACAATTAAAAAAAAGAGGCTGTCCTTTTAAGACAGCCTCCTAGCATTCATTCTATTGAACCTAACTTATTTAATCTATAATCAACTGCTCATTCTTCAATACCACATTGTTTTTTGTATATCTGATGAAATACATCCCAGCGCTTAAACCTGCTGGAAGATGCATCTTTATGGTTGATGAACCACCCAAATGTTTAATTTCCTTAAACAATACCTGTTGACCTTGATTGGTGAACAACTGGATACCATATTGACCAGCTGCCATTCCTTGCAATTTCAACATAAACGAACCGGTTGTAATTGGATTTGGATATACGCTTATACCGGTTACAAAAGTATTTAGATTGATTACAACAATATTGGTGATACGGAATGCCCCAGATTTGTCTATTGATTTGATACGATAGTAATTGTTGCCGTTTAGAGGAAGGGCATCAAAGAAATGATAATCAATTGTTGCTCCACTGTTTCCAATTGCTTTGGTACTGCCGATGGTTTCAAAGTTGATGCCGTTTGCAGAACGCTCCACAATGTATTTTTCTACAGACAGTTCATTTTCTGCTTTCCATTCTAAGTTAACGCCCAATTGTTGTTTAGATGCTTGCAAATGGGTGATGTTAACGGGTAAAGTAGTTGCGATGGTAGTACTCATAGAAGCAGAACCACAACTAGAACCAGCACTATTTACTGCACGCAATTGCACTTGATAGGTTGAACCATACGTTAAATTAGAAATAACCAATGGGCTTGCAGTTACCGCTGATGAAGGGGTTACCCAAGTGCTGCCATTGTCAATAGAATATTCATAATTGGTGATCGCAGAATAGCCACTGCTTGTTGGTGCTGTAAATGCTACAGATGCAGTTGTATTTGATGGCGTAATGCTAGTGATGCTTGGGCTACTTGGTGCAAAAAAATCTGAAGATGTCATCACTCGGTTGCCAGTGCCAGAAACTGCAACAGCCACAAACAATCCGTTGCCGTAGGTAACGCTAAACCAATTATTATTCGCAGCCGGGGTTCTGCTTATCCAGGTAGTTCCATTATCACTTGTCATCACGGCGCTATTTGCAACTGCCACAAACAATCCGTTGCCGTAGGTAACGTCCTGCCAAGTATTATCTGCAACAGAGGTTCTGATCGTCCAATTAATGCCGTCAGGGCTCGTCATCACTCTGTTGCCAGTACCAGAAGTTGCAACAGCCACAAACAATCCGTTGCCGTAGGTAACGCTATACCAGAGATTATTTACTGGAGTGGTTTTGCTTGTCCAGTTAATCCCATCAGGACTTGTCATCACTCGGTTAGTGCCAGAAATTGCAACAGCCACAAACAATCCGTTGCCGTAGGTAACGCTATACCATTGATTATCTGCAGCCGAGGTTCTGATCGTCCAGTTAATCCCATCAGGACTTGTCATCACTCGGTTGCCAGTGCCAGAAACTGCAACAGCCACAAACAATCCGTTGCCGTAGGTAACGCTAAACCATGGATTATCTACTGGAGTGGTTCTGCTCGTCCAGGTAATCCCATCAGGACTTGTCATCACTCGGTTGCCAGTGCCAGAATAAGCAACAGCCACAAAAAGACCGTTGCCGTAGGTAACGCTAGTCCATTGATTATCTGCAGCCGAGGTTCTGCTCGTCCAGGTAATCCCATCAGCACTAGTCATCACTCGGTTGCCAGTGCCAGAAGTTGCAACAGCCACAAACAATCCGTTGCCGTAGGTAACGCTATACCATTGATTATCTGCAGCCGAGGTTCTGCTCGTCCAGGTAATACCTAATTGATTTCCGTTTTGTGGGGTAACTGAAACAGCTGCAGATGCAGTACCGCCGCCGGCAGCATTTACTGCACGTATTTTAATATTATAATTGGTACATGCTGTAAGACCTCCAATATATAAGGGACTTATAGTAGAAGCAATGGCAGTCCAACTGCTTCCGTTGTTGATGCTGTATTCATAACCAGTGATATCCGCACCACCATCATTTGTAGGTGTTGTAAATGCAATATTTGCAGCGTTTACCCCAGCAGTTGCTACTACATTTGTTGGTTCATTGGGTGCAATTGGAATTATTGTGGTAGCACTCACTGCTGTTGAGCCGCATCCAGCACCCATGCTATTTACTGCCCGCAACTGTATGGGATAAGTAGTGC
>CAMBYC010000201.1 GCA_945871875.1 Sphingobacterium thalpophilum | reverse complement strand
CTGGAGTAACTTACAAACAACCAGACATTCTATTTTTTCTAGCAGATGATATGACTTCTGTTGATTGCGAACCCTACGGCAATCCCGACGTAAAAACTCCGAATCTCTCAAAAATGGCAAAGGAAGGCGTACTTTTTGACAATATGTACAATGCCTCCGCAATTTGTTGTCCAACTCGCCAAAGTTTATATACCGGTTTATACCCTGTTAAAAACGGTGGTTACCCAAACCACTCGAAAGTATATCCGAACATTGTAAGTATGGCTACACATTTCAAAAACCTTGGTTATCGTGTTGCTTTAATAGGGAAACAACACTATTCGCCAATGCCCAATTTCCCATTTGATTATTTAGGCGGAAGAAACAGCGACAACGGCGAAGGTCAAGACATCAACCTTGCTGATGCCGAAAAGTTCATGAATCAAGATAAATCCAAACCTTATTTATTGATTGTTGCAACAAACCAACCCCATGGTCCATGGACCAGAGGAAACAGAACTGCATACAAAGCAGAAAATCTTCATATCCCTCCTTACATGGTTGATACCAAATTAACCAGAGAAACCTTGGTGAACTACTATGCAGAAGTTACTTATGCAGATAGTTTGGTTGGTGATTGTATGAAATTTGTTGACAATTACAACAACAAAGACAATACATTAATGATGTTTGCCAGCGAACAAGGAAGTTCATTGCCTTTTGGCAAATGGACTTGCTACAATATGGGATTGAAAGCCGCTTTTATAGCCAAATGGCCAAAAGTCATCAAGCCAAACACAAAAACTGATGTTCTTGCCCAATACATCGACGTACTTCCTACTCTATATGAAGCAGCCGGCGGAAACCCCGAATCGCTTAGAGGCAACAAAGAACAAACCATGAAATTGGATGGAAAAAGTTTCTTATCCGCATTAAAAGGTAGCAATAAAGATGTTAGAGATTATGTATTTGGATTACAAACCACAAGAGGCATCAAATTTGGTTCAGACAATTACCCAGTAAGATCGGTGCAAGATCATGAATACAAACTTATTTGGAACATCAACTCTGTAGATCCATTTTTATGTTCAGCTTCTAAAGTTGGCAATAAATTGTATGAAGGCTGGTTACAAGAAAGCAAAAAAGACCCTAAAGCTTTTGCCCATGCAGCATTGTACAGAAACCGACCAGAATTTGAATTGTATCGCATTAAAGACGATATGTATGAACTCAATAATCTCTCCAACGACCCATCTTTACAACAAATAAAAAACAATTTGTTTGAAGTATTGAAAAAATGGATGGCAGAACAAGGAGACAAAGGAATTGATACAGAATGGGAAGCACTATCTCATTTTAAAACAGATACGCTAAACTGGAAAACTGAATCAGATTAAATTGGCTTTAGCCAAAAAAAAATAATCCATACTCCTAATGCCTAATCTATTATTTCTCAACAACAACGATTATGAAGCCATCTCATCAAAGCATTTCATCTTTTCAAAAAATTGCTTACTTATCAATTGCAATTTTTTGTTGCATTGTAGCACAATATGTTCAAAGTCAACCTAAAACCAACCAGAAACCAAACATCATTGTAATATTAACAGACGATATGGGTTATTCTGATATCGGTTGCTTTGGTTCAGAAATCAGAACACCCAATATTGACAAATTGGCAAGCAGAGGTTTACGCTTTACACAATTTTATAATACGGCAAGATGTAGCCCCTCTAGAGCTGCATTGTTAACAGGTTTGTATCCACACCAAGCTGGAATGGGACATTTGTCTTCTGACAACTACCCAACAATACCTGGTTATGTGGATGATTTAAGCAAAAACGCAGTAACCATGGCAGAGGTTTTTGGTAAAGCAGGATATGCAACCTATATGACTGGAAAATGGCACCTCACAAAAAACCTTAGTGATAAAGGAGATAAATCCAACTGGCCAATCCAACGTGGGTTTCAAAGATTCTTTGGAACACTCAACGGTTCAGGAAGTTATTACGACCCTGGAACTTTAACCAGCAACAATACATTTATCGCCCCAGGTAAAAACTTTTATTATACCAACGCAATTAGTGATACTGCCGTAAAATACATCAAAGAGAATCCAAAAGAAAAACCATTTTTCTTCTACATCGCCTACACTGCTGCACACTGGCCATTACACGCACCAGAAAGTGAAATCCAAAAATACAAAGGAGTTTACGATAAAGGCTGGGATGAATTAAGAGAACAAAGATTTAATAAACTTAAAAAAGCTGGAATCATCAGTGCAAATTGTGTATTAACCCCACGTGGCGTAGAAATTCCAGAATGGAAAGATGAACCATTAAAAGATTGGCAAATCAGAAGAATGCAAGTGTATGCAGCAATGGTTGATGTTATGGACCAAGGTATTGGTAAAATCATTACCGCATTGGAACAAAAAGGGATTTTAGACAATACTATCATTTTTTATATGCAAGACAATGGTGGTTGCGCTGAAACCCAAGGCACCGACCAACCAGAAGTGCTTCCAACTGCAGATCAAGCCATTCTTAAACCCTTTTCTTATGATTCAGTATTCACCGGTAAAAAACCATTGTATAGTCGTGATGGTCGTTGGGTTAGAAACGGCATTGGTGTAATGCCTGGTGATGCAAATACATTCACCACTTATGGAAAGGAATGGGCAAATGTGAGCAACACCCCTTATCGCTTATACAAACATTGGACGCACGAAGGAGGAATTGCAACACCCTTGGTTATCCATTGGCCTAAAGGAATCACTAAAAAGGGAGAAATCCGCAACCAACCCGGACATCTTATAGATATTATGGCAACTTGTTTGGCAATTACAGGAATAGAATATCCTTCAACATTCAATGGAAATGCAATCAAACCATTTGAAGGAAAAAACTTGGTGCCCGCTTTTACCAACTTACCAATCGAAAGAAAATACATCTTTTGGGAACATGAAGGAAACCGTGCTATCCGCACAGGAAATTGGAAATTGGTTTCTACAGCTACTAATCCTAAAAAATTTACTGCTGCAGATGAAAACAAATGGGAATTGTATGATTTGGAAAAGGATCCTTCTGAAATGAACAATCTTGCTGCCAAATTCCCAGATAAAGTAAAAGAACTTGCACAACTTTGGGAACAAGAAGCCATTAGAACAAATGCAAAACCTTGGCCTTGGGGAAAGTAATAAAAAAAAGAGAGCCAATCTTGAAACAACAAGATTGGCTCTCTTTATAATTTGACTTGATTAAACAATTTTTACAGCCTGTCTTGCCAACAACTTCCATTGTTTGCCTTGTTTTTGCCAAACCAATAACACTTTTATATGTGCCTCACCTGGTTTGCCACCATCATTGGTAACCGCATCTAACCTCTGACGAACTATAGCGGTTTTCCCGCTAATTGCAATGCTTTGTTCTGAAAGTGTGATTGATACAAAATCTGAGTTTCCACTAACGATTTTTTCAACAAACTCGGATTTGTTTTCAATTAATCCACCACTATGTCCATAGCTAAGTTTTTCTGCTGCGATATTTGCTAATGCGGCTCTGTCTCCGCTAACCATTGCAAGTCTGAGTTGTTCAACAGCTGCTGCAACAGCAGTTTCATCGTTTTGATTTACACTTAAGAAAGAAGTTGAGGAAATAAAAAT
>CAMBYC010000200.1 GCA_945871875.1 Sphingobacterium thalpophilum | reverse complement strand
CGCTATAATGATAATGGTTCAATTGTGAGGGCAAGAATGGAAGCACCAATAAAAAAAATCAAAAGTGTTTTGTATGATTTGTATTTGATATTGGACTTTGAAGAACCATTAGTAAATGTTTACACCTCCAAACCTGGAGATATTTTATTGCAAAAAACGGATTCTAACCAATTTTTTCACATCGCTGCTCCATTGAAAGAGGGTTATAAAAAAGAAAAGCAATTGCAGCAATTGTTAGAAAAATTAATGAAGTATTACAAGTGAACAGTTTCTTCCATAAAATGTAAAACACTCAAACTATTTCAAATTATAGGTTTTACATGCTAAAGAGTGTTTGCTAATTATAAAGAATGAAAAAAATATAATACTTTTAACTAACAGACGTTAGTTTATATATGGTTAACCAATCCCTCAACAAAATCAGAATTGTAACAGCTGCAAGTTTATTTGATGGCCATGATGCAGCAATCAATATAATGCGTAGAATATTGCAACAAAAAGGTGCAGAAATCATTCATTTAGGGCATAATCGTTCAGTTGCAGAAATTGTAGAATGTGCCATTGAAGAAGACGTACATGGAATAGCAATAACATCTTATCAAGGTGGTCATGTTGAGTTTTTCAAGTATATGAAAGATTTGCTTGATCAAAACGGGTGTGGACATATAAAAATATTTGGAGGCGGTGGGGGAACGATTTTACCCAAAGAGATTGAAATCCTTCATCAATATGGAATTACAAGAATTTATTCTCCAGATGATGGAAGAAAAATGGGTTTGGAAGGAATGATTGAAGATCTGTTGAACCATTGCAACCAAGATTTGATAACATTACCTGTATCCAATATTCCGCTACAATTGAATAAAACAAAAGACATACGAAAAATTGCAAGGGAAATAACACTATGTGAATTGGGAATTAGGAATGAGGAATTAGGAACACTATATGAATTAGGAATTAGGAATGAGGAATTAGGAATCGAGGGCAAATTGGGGAATTGGAGTAATATTCAACAAAATGAAATTATTCCAAATTCTCCCTCGAATCCTCATTCTAAATTCCAAAATCCAAATTCAAAAGTTCTTGGCATTACTGGAACTGGTGGTGCGGGAAAATCTTCTGTTACGGATGAATTCTTGAGGCGCTTTTTGGCATCAACCCAACATGAAACTGTTGCTGTTATTTCTGTTGATCCATCGCGTAAAAAAACCGGCGGTGCTTTATTGGGCGATAGAATCAGAATGAATGCTATCCACCATCCACGCACTTATATGCGCAGCATGGCCACCCGCGAAAACGACCGCTCCCTGAGTGCTTTTGTGAAAGATGCAATATCTGTTTGTAAAAATGCCGGATTTGATTTGATTGTTCTTGAAAGTGCGGGCGTTGGACAAAGTGATGCATCCATCTTAGAATTTTGCGATTTTTCGTTGTATGTGATGACACCCGAATATGGTGCCGCATCTCAACTAGAAAAAATTAATATGCTCGATTATGCCGATATCATCGCCATAAATAAATTTGATAAAGCAGGTGCTTTAGATGCTTTGCTAGAAGTTGGTAAACAATTTAAACGCAACCATAATCTTTGGGACGCCAAAATTGATGAACTTCCAGTTGTGGGAACAATTGCCTCGCAGTTTAATGATGCCGGCATGAACCATTTGTTTCAATTGGTTATGAACAAACTAAATCTTAGTTCAGGAATTGGAAAGGATAATTCAAAATTGAGTAGTTTAATAATTCCTCCTTCAAGGGTAAGATATCTTGGCGAGCTGTCTGAAACCGTTCGCAAATACAACCAGCTTGTAAAAGATCAATCGGTTATTGCTTCAAATCTTTATAAAATTACCGGCACTTTAGATTTGATGAAAGATTATCCTGAAGCAAAAAAAGCACTTCAAGAAAAATTAGACGCTTTATATTCAAAGTTGGACCCCGTAAGTAGAAAATTAATCAACAACTGGCCTCAAAAGAAAATGGCTTACAACCAACCAGATTTTGAATACCCCGTTCGTGATAAAATCATCAAACAACCGATGTTTTTTACCAGTTTGTCGGGCACTAAAATTCCTAAAGTTATATTGCCAACTTATAACGATTGGGGCGATATTTTGCGTTGGGTGGCTCAGGAAAATGCTCCAGGGCATTTCCCCTTTACTGCAGGCACATTTCCGCTAAAGCGTGAAGGCGAAGATCCTACCAGAATGTTTGCCGGCGAAGGTAGTCCTGAAAGAACAAACAAAAGATTCCATTATGTAGCACTCGATCAACCCGCAAAGCGTTTATCTACTGCGTTTGATTCCGTAACCCTTTACGGTGAAGATCCCGCTATTCGTCCAGATATTTTAGGTAAAGTGGGCAATAGCGGTGTTAGCATCGCTACAGTAGATGATGCCAAAAAGCTATACAGCGGCTTTGATTTATGCAATCCGCAAACATCAGTGAGTATGACCATCAATGGTCCAGCACCAATTGTGTTGGCGTTTTTTCTTCAGGCTGCCATCGACCAACAATGTGAAAAATGGATAACAGATAACCGCAAATGGGATGAAGTACATCTATCTATTCAACAAAAATTTAAAGATAATGTGCGTCCTATATATGTTTCTGAAGATGGATTACCTGATGGGAATAATGGATTAGGATTAAAATTGTTGGGCATTTCAGGAGAAGAATTGTTGCCCCAAGAAGTTTATCGTCAAATTAAGACCAAAGCATTGGCATCGGTAAGAGGAACTGTACAAGCGGATATCCTGAAAGAAGACCAAGCACAAAATACATGTATTTTTAGTACTGAGTTTGCTTTAAAAATGATGGGAGATGTGCAAGAATATTTCATAGAAAATCAGGTTAAGAATTTTTATAGTGTAAGCATTTCTGGTTATCATATTGCCGAAGCTGGGGCAAATCCTATTACACAATTGGCTTTTACACTTTCCAATGGATTTACTTATATAGAATATTATTTGAGTAGAGGGATGAAAATAGATGATTTTGCACCCAACCTCAGTTTCTTTTTCAGTAATGGGATGGATCCAGAATACAGTGTAATTGGAAGGGTTGCAAGAAGGATTTGGGCAAAAACCATGAAATATTATTACAAAGCAAATAAGCGAAGCCAATTGTTGAAATACCATATTCAAACCTCTGGTAGAAGTTTACACGCTCAGGAAATAGATTTCAATGATATAAGAACAACTTTACAAGCCTTGTATGCAATTTATGACAATTGCAACTCCTTACATACAAATGCTTATGATGAAGCCATTACAACTCCAACCGAAGATAGTGTTAGAAGAGCCATGGCTATTCAGTTGATTATCAATAAAGAATTAGGAACTGCCAAAAACGAAAATCCATTACAAGGTTCTTTTTTAATAGAAGAATTGACGGATTTGGTTGAAGAAGCGGTGATGAAAGAATTTGATAAGTTGACAGATCGTGGCGGGGTATTGGGTGCGATGGAAAGAATGTACCAGCGCAACAAAATTCAGGAAGAAAGCCTTCATTACGAAACAATGAAACACAACGGTGAATTGCCTGTGATTGGGGTAAATACTTTTTTAAATAAGAAAGGTAGTCCAACGATTTTGCCCAATGAAATTATTAGAAGTACAGCAAAAGAGCAGCAGCAGCAAATTACCCATTTGGAAGAATTCAAACAGCTCAATAAAATGAAATCAGCTGAATCTTTAA
>CAMBYC010000199.1 GCA_945871875.1 Sphingobacterium thalpophilum | reverse complement strand
TTGAATGTAAATATGGAATAATGGTTATTATAAATCGATTGCCCGATGTATTTCATGGGCATTGTAGAAATGGTATCTTTTAATTTTTTAGCTAGTGCAACAAAATCTACTCTTAAATGATTAGGGATACCCTTGTTTTTGAAGTCGTTATAAAATGCAGAGAATCCACCGATATTTTTGTATGCGTTGATAATTTTTAGTAGGTCTTCATTAAAGGCGATTTGGGTATTTCCATTAATTTGAGGGATACGTTCTTCAGATTCCAGAATTGGGTAATAATACAAAATCCATTTTTCTATCAGCAATCCCATTGGGAAATGCACTCTATCTTTAGAGATGACTTTAAACGGTGATTGATCTTGAATGATATCGATAACACCCCGGAGGAGAGCAAATTTGTAGGTGGTAGATTTGCTATCCCGCTCGATGATGTTGCTGATGTTTTGGAAGATGAGGGGGTTCATTGGGGGGGGAGACTCTTTTTTGGAAATATATCCAACGACAAATTGATTTAATGACTTATTTAATTAGCAATTTACCTATCAATTATTGAATCATAAAACTAATTTTGAATAAGCTTAGAGTATAAGTGTAGAAAATTGAAAACACCATTTTTGCCAATTTTTTTTGTTAAAACTATTTGTTTTTTTATTTGTTCATTTCATTTTTAGTTGTATTTTTATAACCCTTGTATAAGGTTAAACTATTTGGTTATGAATGAATATTTAACACTTTCCGAAGCATCTGAACTCATTGGTAAAAGTAAAGAAACTCTAAGACGTTGGGATAGAGAAGGCAAGTTGTCTGCGGTTAGAGAACCAATGAGTAATTATCGTGTCTATAAACGGGAACAAGTTGAAAAACTATTTGCTGATTTTGTTAGTCATGATTCTGCAGATAATGTAACCAACTTTGACGAGCCGCACAATGATTACACTGTCTTGGAATTGTTTGCTGGTGCAGGTGGTTTAGCTATAGGTATGGAAAATGCAGGTTTTAAATGTATTGCATTGAATGAAATTGATAAATGGGCTTGTCAAACTTTGCGAAAAAACCGGCCAAACTGGAAAGTATTAGAAGGTGATATTAAGTTGTTTGATTTTAAAGAATATTACAATAAGGCTGATGTTGTTACTGGTGGATTCCCTTGTCAAGCATTTAGTTACGCAGGAAAAAAATTAGGACTAGCGGATGCTAGAGGAACATTGTTTTATGAATTTGCAAGAGTTGTTAAAGAAGTGAACCCCCCAATTTGTATTGGTGAAAATGTTAGGGGCTTGTTAAGCCATGAAAATGGTAAAACCTTGCAAGGAATGATTTCAATATTAGATGAAATTGGTTATAATGTTGTACCAGTTCAGGTGCTAAAAGCTGTAAATTACAGAGTACCCCAAAAAAGAGAACGATTAATTTTAGTTGGTATTAGAAAAGATATTAATTTACAATATGAATATCCAAAACCACACAAGAAAATTTATAATTTGAAAGATGCCTTGAGAAAAGGAGAACTCTTTAATACAAATGTTCCAAAGTCAAACGGTGCAACATATCCTCAAAGCAAAAAAGCAGTTTTAGATTTAGTACCACAAAAAGGTTATTGGCGTGATTTGCCTTTAAAAATTCAAAAGGAATTTATGGGAGGAAGTTATCATCTAGGTGGTGGGAAAACCGGAATTGCACGACGTATTGGTTGGGATGAACCATGCTTAACTCTAACTTGTAGTCCTGCACAAAAACAAACTGAAAGATGTCATCCAGATGAAACTCGTCCGTTTACTGTTCGTGAATATGCCAGAATTCAGACTTTTCCAGATGATTGGGAATTTGAGGGTTCAACTGCTCAACAATACAAACAAATCGGGAATGCAGTTCCCGTTAATCTAGGAACAGAAGTTGGCTATTCGATTGTGAAGTTTTTAAACAAATACTACAATTTGTCAAAACCAAGATAATAGCTGTAATTATCAAAAGTTATTTGGTCTAAGATGTTTCGTTTACTTTTCTTGGAATCTATTTTTAGTTCTTCCAATGCAGAATTTTCTGAAATATCTTCGTTTTTTCCTATTGATTTTAAATAATCTTCGATAGCAAATGGCAACGCTTTGTAAAGTTGGAACATTGCATCGTCTTGACCAGAAAGCAAAGTGTAAAACTGGTCACCAGAAATCTTATAAACTCTGCTATGGCTGTATTCCTTGCTGTTGATATCCCCATTCCATAACTCACAAAAGCTTCCTTTTGCTAAAATTTGAACCCAGTAGCATTTTGCTTTTTTGTAGTCGTTAGCATATCGTGCTAATTTCTGAAATAATGCCTCAGCTGCACTACTATTCATTGTATTGTGCTTATTCTTGATGTCGGCAAATAAAGCATCGTCTTCGGCTTTAATGTCAAAGCCACTTAAATTACCGACTTGATAGCCTTTGATGCCTCCCAAAATTTGCTCGTGAAAAGTACCTATAGAATTGTTAATTGATTTATCAATTTGCCTCAAAATCTCAGATTGGATAAGATTTTCTTCATCTAAGTCACTAAATTTTGCATCAAAGGTCAGTTTAAAAGTATCAACTTTATTTGAGTAAAAGTTCTTTTTTGTGATATTGTTTTTAGCCTTCAAATAAGCTATATACAAGTTACCAATACATTCTAATAAATGATTGTCAGAGATAAAGTCTACGTATTTATTTTTCATTCTATCCAATTAAATTTCTTAATTGTGAAGGTAATATTAAAAATTAATTTGTAAGTGATATATTGATGCTTTAGTTTCACTTACTTATGATACATATATATTTTTCATATATTATAAATTTATAATATCAAAGTATAAAAATGTGTTGCTAGCAAACTTTAAATGAATCACAAATCTTCATTTAAAATCTAGTAACTCTAAATTATTATAGAGGTGTAAAAAGCAGTGATATATCATTTTAGGGGCTCATCAAATTAAAAAGTAGAAATAACAAAATATTTTTTTGTGTAAAACTTACTTTCGTCTTCTAATTGTTTTTATTGAAAATTTCATCCAAATGATATTGAATAAACTCCTTTTTAGGGAAATACCTTTGAGGAGAAATTAATAATTGATTTTCAATAGGTGCAAAATATTTAGCAAAATAATCAGCTTCTTTACTCTTCTTCAATTTATCAGAAAACAAAATATTGTATTTTTCATTTATTGCAATTAGTCCTTTGTCAAAAGCTTTGTCGTAAAGTGCAGAAAGGCATATTCCATTTTCAGGATTTAATCTTTCTTCCTCATTTTTGGACCAGGGAATAATGTGGCTTGCAAAAAGTAATTCGGGTAAATCAATTCCTGAAATTGCACATTTACCTGAATAATTTGCAACAACTATTTGTCTGAAAACATTTTGGTTTACTCTAGTTTTAACTTCTCTCAATTTAGTTTCACCTTTTAAATCTTTTATATCAAAAAGGATTTCTTCAAATTTAGATTCAATTGTAACATTTTCTTTTTCTGCTAATATATTTTCACTTTCAAAAATTAGAAGTTCTTTGTTTCCGAAAAATTCGTCCCAAATGGGTTGGCATTGTTTTATTCCACCAACCATTCCTTTAACACCCCTATTTTGATGATAAGGATCGCAAGCTGCAAAATTAGTTAACCGAATTGCGATTGAATTAACAGTCCTTCCAATAAGATTTGCCATTTCAATAATTTCTGGAGTTCTTGTATGCA
>CAMBYC010000198.1 GCA_945871875.1 Sphingobacterium thalpophilum | reverse complement strand
CCTTCCAAAAGGTGCTGAAATCAATATGATTATTTCAGTTGGCAAAGGTTTGTCAGAGGGCATTTGGGGTGAGAGATTAAGATTACCTTTTGAGGAAGTTGTATTTGTAAAATAGAAATTGTAATTATCAATTTTTTACTAACATTGTGTTAATTGTAATGCAACTTTTAGGCATTAAATATTTCTATCAAATAAATTCAAGAACATAACAATGAAAAAAGTTTGGTTTATTACTGGATGTTCAACAGGATTTGGACATGCATTGGCAAAAGAACTCCTAGAAAACGGCTATCGTGTTGCTGTTACTGCCCGTAATGTTGAACAGATAAAAGATATGGTTTCTGAATATTCTGAAACAGCAATTGCTTTAACACTTGATGTTACAAATCACAATCAAATTAAGGCGGCAGTAGATGCTACCATCGCTCATTTTGGACAAATAGACGTTTTGGTAAACAATGCCGGAATCGGTTATTTTGCTGCAGTTGAAGAAAGTGAAGAAGAAGAAGTTAGAAGGATGTTTGAAATCAACGTCTTTGGACTTGCATCTATGACACAAGCTGTGTTGCCTCAAATGCGTAAACAAAGAAGTGGTCATATTTTGAATATTGCTTCAATTGGAGGATTACGTGCCTTCCCAGGAATTGGTTTTTACAACGCTACAAAATTTGCAGTTGATGGTTTGAGCGAATCCTTATCTAAAGAGCTTGCACCATTGGGAATCAAAGTAACAATTATAGCTCCTAGTGGCTTTAGAACCGATTGGGCCGGACGTTCTGCAAAAAACAGCAGCATTCAAATTGAGGATTATGCTACAACGGCTGGAAAAAACATGGGAGATATTAGGGGATATAGTGGAAACCAACCTGGTGATCCAGTAAAAGCTGCTAAAGCAATGATATTGGTTACTGAAACAGAAAATCCACCACTTCGATTGTTGTTGGGTAAAAATGCTCTTAAGGGCGGAAGAATTAAACTTGATGAATTAAAGCAAGATTTTGATGCTTGGGCTGATGTAACTGAAGGTGCTGATTTTCCTGAATAAGTAATTTTATAATTTCGTTTAATAATCATAAGAGCCACAGTTTTTAAACTTTGGCTCTTTTGATTAATTTAAAAATTTACAGATTAAAAATTTTTAGAAAAATTACAATTTCACATTAGTTAGTGATCTAAATAATAATTTTCCCTTTATACTATATTACTATTTCTTAATTTATTAGATTATTTTAAACTCAATTTTTAAAAACTTCAATTTTAAATAAATTAATAGTTTTTTCATTTTGAGGTTGTTGAATTGTGTTTTTATTCATAGACCTTTAAATATAATTTAACAGTAAATCCATTCAATTTTAAAAACTTCACATGAAACAGCTTTTATTCATTTTAACTATTGTGTTTGCTACACAACTGTTACAAGCTCAGCAACTTCCTAAAGCGGTACAGCTCCCTAATGGTTGGAAACTTTCTCCAGCAGGAAAATCCCTCCCATTGGGTGATCTTCCCTTAAATATGACAATCAGTCAATCTAAAAAATTGATGGCTGTAACCAGCAATGGTCAAGGCAATCAATGCATCGAGTTGATTGATGTAATAAATGGTAAAAAGCTCGATTCTATTGCCATTCAAAAATCATTTTATGGTTTGCAATTTTCATCTGATGAAAAATTTTTATACGCAGCTGGTGGTCATGACAACAGAATCATGAAATATTCAATTAGCAACAATAAAATTATTAAAGCCGATAGCATTCAATTGGGAAGACCTTGGCCTAACAGAATTGGTCCATCAGGAATTGCAATTGACGAAAAACGTAATCTTTTGTACACAGTAACTAGAGAAGACAACAATCTTTACATTGTTGATTTAAATACAAAAAAGGTAGTAAATACTTATGGCTTAGATGCAGAAGCTTACGCTTGTATTATTAGTCCAGACAACCAATACCTTTATATTAGTTGCTGGGGATGTGATAAGGTATTAGCATTTGACCTTAACAACAAACGTTGGTTAACACCAATAACAGTTGGAGACAATCCAAACGAGATGTTGATTACAGCAGATGGCAAGTTAATGTATGTATGTAATGCAAACGACAACAGTGTTTCTGTAATCGATTTAAAGAAGAAGAAAGTAATTGAAACCCTTGATGCGGCATTGTATCCAAATTCACCAAGTGGTTCAACAACAAACAGTGTTGCTTTGGATGCTGTGAATAAGAGATTATACATTGCAAATGCAGACAACAATTGTGTTGCCGTATTTGATGTAAGCATTCCTGGAAATAGTATTTCAAAAGGTTTTATTCCTACCGGTTGGTATCCAACTGTGGTAAGGTTTGTAAACAATAAAATTTGGGTTGCAAATGGAAAAGGGATGACATCAAAGGCAAATCCATTTGGTCCATCACCTGTGCGCAAGCGAGAGGAAGTGATTAGCCATGGTGGAATTTCAAAATCAAACAGCCAAGTTGAATACATTGGCGGTTTATTTACTGGAAGTTTAAGCATGATTAATATACCTGCTGCAAAAGAATTAGAAACATATACAAAAGCAGTTTACCAAAACACTTCATATAGCGATCTAAAATCACTTGAAGAGCAAGGTATTGTTGCAGGAAATCCAATTCCTTCAAAAGTTGGACAATCATCACCTATTAAATATGTTTTTTATGTGATCAAAGAAAACAGAACATACGACCAAGTTTTGGGAGATGTTCCAACTGGAAACGGTGATACTTCTTTGCTTTTATTTGGAAGAAAAAATACACCCAATCAACATGCTTTAGTAGAGAACTTTGCATTATTAGATAATTTTTATGTTGATGCAGAAGTAAGTGCAGATGGACACAATTGGAGTATGGGTGCTTATGCAAATGATTATTTAGAAAAAACTTGGCCTACAAGTTATAGCGGAAGAGGTGGTACTTATGGTGGAGAAGGAGAAAGAGAAATTGCAAACAATAAAAATGGATTTATTTGGGACAATTGCAACCGTTATGGGGTTTCTTTCAGAACTTATGGTGAGTTTGTATCAAATGGTCAATCAACTATACCTGTTTTAAAAAATCATTTTTCGAAAAAATATCCTGAATATAACTTAGCAATAAGAGATACCATGAGGGTAAATATTTGGAGACAAGAATTTGATTCATTATTAAGCATCAATGCTGTACCACATTTTAACACCGTAAGATTGGGTAATGACCATACCGAGGGCTTACGTTTAGGACGTCCATCTCCTTATGCACACGTTGCAGACAATGATCTTGCAGTTGGAATGTTCATAGAAACACTTGCAAAAAGTCCAATTTGGAATGAAACTGCGGTTTTTATTGTAGAAGACGATGCACAAAACGGCTCAGATCACGTAGATGCACACAGAAGTCCATGTTATGTTGCGGGCGGTTTTGTAAAACGCAACGTAGTAGATCATACATTGTATTCAACATCTAGTGTTATACGTACTATTGAATTGATATTAGGTATGGCTCCAATGACACAATATGATGCTGCAGCAACACCAATGTGGAGAGTTTTTGATAATGTAGCTAAACCTTCTGATTTCAAGGCAGTTCTTCCTCAAATAAGCATTAGCGATAAAAATATGGTTAAAAATATTTGGCAACAACAATCAGAAAAATTCAGTTTTGTTAAAGAAGACAGCAACAACGACATTGAATTCAATAAGATGTTGTGGCATGGTTTAAAAGGAGACAAACCATATCCTACTCCAAGAAGATCTGCGTTTGTAATGCCTTTAGAAAAAGA
>CAMBYC010000197.1 GCA_945871875.1 Sphingobacterium thalpophilum | reverse complement strand
ATTATCTATTATCTATTATCCATTAACCATTATCCCTTAACCCTTAACCATTAACCCTTAACCATTATCCGTTCATCATTTCACTCAATTCTAGCCACCTAAGCTCTTTTTCATCTACCAACGCAGTTATTTCTCCAATTCTTGCTGAAACTGCTTGAATTTGGTCAAATGGTAATGCTGGATCTGAAATTTTGTTTGTCAATTGTTCTTTTTCTTTATTTAGCGTAGCGATTTCTTTTTCTAATGTATCAAACTCCTTTTTCTCTTTGAATCCTAATTTCTTAGTATTGTTTGTTGAAGCAGGTTGTGCAATTTCAACTGCTTTTGGTGCAGGAGTTTTTACGTTTTTTTGATCTGCTTTTATCCTGTATTCCGAATAATTACCAGGAAAATCACTCACTTCACCATCTCCCTCAAATACCAACAAGTGATCCACCAACTTGTCCATAAAATATCGATCGTGACTTACAATCAATAAACATCCTCCAAATTCTGATAAAAAGTTCTCTAAAACACTTAATGTAGGTAAATCCAAATCATTGGTCGGTTCATCTAAAATCAAGAAATTCGGAGATCTAAATAAAATCGACAACAAATGCAATCGACGCTTTTCTCCTCCACTTAATTTGCTAATATAAGTGTATTGTGCATCTGGAGTAAATAAAAACAATTCTAAAAATTGTGCCGCAGTTAAAGACCCACCTTTTGCTAGAGGAAAACTTTCAGCAATGTTTTTAACAAACTCAATTACTCTTACATCTTCTTTTATTACCAATCCCTTTTGTGAATAATTGCCAAAAATTATGGTTTCTCCAATGTTAATCTTTCCACTATCCGGTTCTTCTAAACCTTGTATCATGTTCAAAAAGGTAGATTTTCCAACACCATTTTTTCCAATCACACCCAATCGTTCTCCTTTTTTGAAGGTATAATCAAAGCCGTTCAATATTTTTTTGTCGCCAAAACTTTTGTAAGCTTTTTTGATTTCAATTATCTTTCCTCCCAAACGGTTCATTTTCATCTCCAACTGTAATTGTTGGTCTTCAATTTTGCGTTTGGCTTTTGCTTCTACTTCATAGAAATTATCTTGTCTGCTTTTCGATTTTGTTGTTCTTGCTCTTGGTTGCTTACGCATCCATTCCAATTCTTTACGAAATAAATTGCGTGCTTTGTCAATACTTGCCACATCACTTTCTATTCTTGCCGCTTTTTTCTCCAAATAATTTTGATAATCTCCTTTGTACGTAAACAATTGACTATTGTCTATCTCCCAAATTTCATTACAAACCTCATCTAAGAAATACCTATCGTGAGTTACCAACAAGAGGGAAACTTTTTCTTTATTTAAATAGTGTTCAAGCCATTCTACCATTTCCACATCAAGGTGGTTGGTAGGTTCATCCATAATAAGCAAAACGTGTTTGTGCTCGAAGCCAATATCAATAAGGGTTCTTGCTAGAGCAACTCGTTTGCGCTGGCCACCACTTAATGTTGAAACGATTTGATGCAGCTGGGTAATATTTAGTTTTCCTAAGATTTGTTGCACTTTGGTGTCAAAATCCCATGCATTGAGGTTGTCCATTTGCTCAATGGCTAATCCTTGTTTTTCATAATCTTCGGTTTCCATTGATGCTTCATAATCGCGTATAGCATCCATTACAGGGTGTTTGTGGAAGAATATATTTTGTAGAATACTTTCCTTCTCATTAAACTCTGGATCTTGCTCAAACCAAGCAATATCAACATCTTTGTTTACCCAAACCTTTCCAGAATCTTCATATTCTTTTCCTGCCAATATCCTTAACAGCGTTGATTTTCCGGTTCCATTGCGTGCAATTAAGGCAATTTTATCTCCCTCGGAAATGTGAAAACTTAAATTGTTGAAAAGAGGCTTTACGCCAAACGACTTGGTAATATTCTCAGCAGAAACATAGTGCATTTTGCAAATTTACACTAATAAGGCTTAGTCTAATCAAACTCAATGTTTGCGACTTAAAAAAAACAATACAAAACAAAGCAAAATCGTCGATAAAAGCATAATGGGTAAAGTTAAAGCCGCCATTTTCTCTTTTCTTTTGATGTTTTGAAACTGTGCGTTGATTTTTGACAAGGTCAATTCATCATCGGCTGCAAAAAGTTTTAGTTTATCCCAAACAGGTTGTGAAAAGTTGGTTTGAATTTTTTCTAATGATTGTAATAAATATTGAATGATGGTGTTGTTTATTTCTGGTTGATTGAATTGCTTTAAACATTCAATATTTTCAGAAGACAATATTGCTTCAAGCTCGTTGCTTAAAGTCCAATGGTCCATTCGGAAGGTGTCTAATCTGGAAATGTATTTTTCTAATTGTAAAGTTTTAGATAAAATCAGTTGGGGTGTTAGCGGTTCTTTCTCTGAATAATTATTGTTTAAAACTTGATGTAACCATCTTTCTTCCAACCACTTGGCTTTCTTTTCTGGTTGTGTTAATGTTTCATAAGCTGATTTGATATCGTTAAAATGAGCAGCTGCATATTTGTCGCCTTCGTTTTTATCGGGGTGGAATTTCATTGCCAACCGCCGATAATTACGCTTTATTTCATCGCGGGTTGACATTGGTGTACATTCCAATATGGCATAAAAATCTTTCATCTGCATTCAAAGATAAGAATACATGATAGGAATTATCGTTTCAAATGATTTTTTTGCATGATGTTAAATGATAAATATTAATAGATTAGATTCTTTAATTTAAAATTGAGGGGGAGGATTTATGAGTCAAGTTATATTTAAAACCGTTGTTTATTTTTGTTTCATTATAGTATTTGTAAGCACAATATTGGGGTTACAATCTTATTTAGAAAGCAGATTTAAAACAAATAATAATCATTCTATTAGCGATGATTATTTTAACAATAGGTTGATTGTATTTAAGAAGAGGGAAGTGCCAATTTTATGTTATCATCAAATTAGAGATTGGAAGTCAACTGATGGTAAGACAACTAGAGATTATGTTGTTCCTCCTGCCCAATTTCTGGCTCAAATGAAAATGTTGCAAGATAGTGGATACCATGCAATTCTACCCGATCAATTGTACGATTATCTTCAAAATAATAAATCACTTCCTACAAAGCCATTTATGATCACTTTTGACGATAATGATGCAAACCAGTTTGAATTTGCAAAGCCAATATTGGATAAATATGGTTTCAAGGCAGTTTATTTTGTTATGACAGTATCTCTTAACAAGAAAAACTATTTTAGCAATATGCAAGTAAAACAATTGTTTGATGAAGGGAATGTAATAGGAAGCCACACTTGGGATCATAAAAACATACGGAAATACGATAGTACAGATTGGTCCCGTCAATTGGATAAGCCAAGGAAATTGTTGTCGGAAATTATTGGGAAACCAATAGATTATTTTGCCTATCCATTTGGAGTTTGGACGCAAGCAAGTGTGCAAGAACTAAAAAAGAGAAAGTTTAAAGCGGCATTTCAATTGTATGATAAATTGGATGATGAAAATCCAATTTACACTATCCGTAGAATAATAGTGCCTGGAACATTTAGTCCAGGCACTCTAAATAAAGTTATGCAGAAAAATTTTCAATAAAGAGAGCCAATATTTACTTCAAAGAAGCGATATCAATTACAAAACGATATTTAACATCAGCTTTTAACATTCTTTCGTAAGCTGTATTAATATCTTTTATATCGATTACTTCAACATCAGAAACAATATTATGGGCAGCACAATAGTCGAGCATTTCTTGAGTTTCTTTGATGCCACCAATTAGCGAACCAGCTAATCTTTTTCTTTTTAA
>CAMBYC010000196.1 GCA_945871875.1 Sphingobacterium thalpophilum | reverse complement strand
TGAATTATATTTTGATACAACCATGCGTATCTTATATGCCACAGATGCTTCTAGTTACCGAGAAATGCCCCTCGCAGTAGCTATTCCCTCTTCTTTGGAAGATATAAAAAACTTAATTCAATTTGCCCGCACAAATAAAACTTCTCTTACTCCCCGAACCGCTGGAACTTCCTTGGCAGGACAAGTAGTAGGAAATGGTATTGTGGTTGATGTTTCTAAATATTTCACTTCGATTATAGAATTGAACGCTGCTGAACAATGGGTTCGTGTGCAGCCGGGTGTTATACGTGATGAATTGAATATATTCCTCAAACCCCATGGTTTGTTTTTTGGTCCTGAAACTTCCACTGCCAATAGGGCAATGATTGGCGGAATGGTTGGAAACAATTCTTGTGGTTCTAATTCGGTTGTTTATAGAAGCGTTAGAGAACACCTTTTAGAAATTAAAGCCTTATTGAGCGATGGATCCGAAACTACTTTCAAAGCTTTAAACATAGATGAATTTCACCAAAAATGCGAAGGCAATTCGCTTGAAGCTAAAATCTATTCATCTTTTAGATCTCAATTGAGCAATTACGACAATCAACTTGAAATTAGAAAAGAGTTTCCAAAACAATCTATAGAAAGAAGAAATACTGGTTATGCAGTTGATGTATTGTTAGATTCTGCTCCTTTTACAGCTGGTGAAGAAGATTTTAATTTTTGTAAGTTGATTGCTGGTTCAGAAGGCACACTTGCTTTTATCACCGAAATAAAAATACACTTAAACCCTTTGCCACCAAAGGAAACCGGTTTGCTTTGTGTGCATTTCAACAGCATCAACGAATCTTTATTGGCAAATTTGATTGCCTTAAAATTCAAACCATCTGCTTGTGAATTGATAGATCATTATGTTTTGGAATGTACAAAAGAAAACAAAGAACAAATTAAAAATAGGTTCTTTGTTCAGGGCGATCCAGGAGCGATACTGGTGGTTGAATTTGTAAGAGAAACGAGAGAAGAAATCTTAACCATAGCCGCAGAATTGGAAACTGAAATGCTTGCAGCAGGTTTGGGTTATCACTTCCCTTTGTTGTTTGGCGACGATTCAAAAAAAATATGGACGCTCCGAAAAGCCGGACTCGGCTTGTTAAGTAACCTTCCCGGTGATGAAAAAGCCGTTCCCGTTATTGAAGATACCGCGGTAGATGTAAATGATCTTCCTACTTATATTGCCGAATTCAATGAAATTCTGAAAAAATACGATTTACATGCAGTGCATTATGCCCATGCTGGCTCCGGAGAAATTCATTTACGCCCCATCATTAACCTAAAAACTGTAGAAGGCAATAAATTATTTAGAACCATTGCCGAAGAAATTGCCACTTTGGTAAAGAAATTCAATGGCTCTTTAAGTGGCGAACATGGTGATGGTAGATTGCGCGGCGAATTCATCAAACAAATGATTGGTCCTAAAAACTATGCACTTATCCAAACCATCAAGAAAACCTGGGATCCAGAGAATATTTTCAATCCACACAAAATTGTAGATACCCCGCCAATGGATACAATGTTGCGTTATACTCCTGGACAAAAAACGCCGGCATTTGATACCGTTTTTCGTTTCCACGACCAAGATGTTTTGCAACACGCCGAACAATGCAACGGTTCGGGCGATTGTAGGAAAACCCATCTTTCTGGAGGCACCATGTGCCCTTCATATATGGCTACAAAAAATGAAAAAGATACTACCAGAGCAAGAGCCAATATCTTACGTGAATTTCTTACCCATTCAGATAAAATCAATCGCTTTGATCATAAAGAAATTTATGAAGTAATGGATTTGTGTTTGAGTTGTAAGGCTTGTAAATCAGAATGTCCGTCAAATGTTGATGTATCCAAACTAAAAGCCGAGTTTTTGCAACAATATTACGATGCTAATGGAGCACCATTTCGTTCAAAATTGATTGCCAATTTTACGGCATCTGCAACTTTGGGTGCGTTGCTACCCGGAATTTACAATTTTGTAATGACCAACAAAACCACCAGCAATATCATCAAACGTGCAGTAGGGTTCAATGTAAATAGATCGATGCCAACCTTGCACCATACCACTTTAAAGAAATGGTATTCAAAAAGAAACTCGAATGTTGCAGTTTTAGGTAAACGAAAGTTGTATTTATTTTGTGATGAGTTTACCAATTTCAACGATACGGGTATAGGGATGACTGCAATATTGTTGTTGGAGAAATTAGGCTATGAGGTTGTCATCCCCCAACACGAAGAAAGTGGAAGAGCTTCGTTGTCGAAAGGATTTATAAGAGAAGCGAAGAAAATTGCAAACAAAAACATTGCGTTGTTAAGTCCGATTGTTACAGAACAAACTCCGTTAATTGGCATTGAGCCTTCAGCCATATTGACTTTCAGGGATGAGTATATCGATTTGGCGGATGACAATCAATTGGAATCTGCAAAGCAATTGGCAAAGAATGTATTTTTGATTGATGAATTTATTGCTTCTGAGATGGAAAAAGGGGATATAGATCAATCATTATTTACTACAGAAAAAAAGTTGATACAATTGCATGGGCATTGCCAGCAGAAGGCGTTATCCTCAGTTGCACCGTCTGTGCAAATGATGTCATTCCCGGTTAATTATACAGTTGAAACCATTCCTTCGGGGTGTTGTGGCATGGCGGGGTCTTTTGGATATGAGGAGGAACATTATGAGCTTTCAATGAAAATTGGAGAGTTGGTATTGTTTCCCAAAGTGAGGGCACAAGCGGCAGATGTAATCATTGCGGCTCCCGGCACTAGTTGTAGGCATCAGATAAAAGATGGCACAGGAACCAAAGCATTGCATACCATTGAAGTACTATACCAATCAATTATTAATTAATATTTAGGAATTAGGAATTGAGGTAACATAAAATTATATTTAAAGCAGTGTTGGGATGGATTTGAAAATACTTTACGAGACAGAATAATCTATGAATGTTTATTTACTAGACAATGATTAAAGTTTTTTATGGCTTCCCTTTTTTTGAATATTTTGAATGCTCAAAAATTGCAACATTTCAATTGGATTGATAATTAAATTATTTTTACCAGTTTATAAACTAGGTCAATCCATCTTCTATAATTACAAGAATAAATTAAATTTGTATATTTATAGTATGAGACATTATTCTGAAATAATTACCATTGACCCGCTTGTTCGCTTTGGTAAACCTTGTATAAGAGGAATGAGAATTTCTGTATATGATATACTAGGATGGTTAGCTTCTGGAATGACCTCATTTGAAATCATTGAAGATTTTCCAGAATTAACAAAAGAAGATATTACAGCTGCTTTAGCATATGCCGCAGATAGAGAACATAAAATCAAAGTTGCTTCGTGAGATTATTATTTGACCAAAACTTTTCATTTAGGGTGGTTAATATTTTAATTGAGTTATTTCCCGAAGCTAAACATGTAAAGGATTTTAATCTCCAATTTGCTTCTGATAAACAAATATGGAATTATGCAAAAGAAAACTTTTATCATATTGTTACTTTCGATACTGATTTCTATGATTTAGTAACTTTATATGGACATCCTCCTAAAATTATTTGGCTCAGAACAGGAAATACTAATTCATACAACTTGGCAAATATTAATTCTAAACATTATAACAGTATTTCCAGCTTTTTATCAGATGAATCCAATATCAACATTGCTTGTCTCGAAATTCTACAACAATAAAATCCAGCTGGTACCTCTTTTGCATCAAATCATTCAATAAATTAGCTACCATGGAACAAACCTATAAAAACTGTCAAAGTTGTGGAATGCCGTTAAAGAAATCGCCGAACGGCGGAGGAACAAAT
>CAMBYC010000195.1 GCA_945871875.1 Sphingobacterium thalpophilum | reverse complement strand
AGCAATAAAAGGATTGCCATCAAATCTTTCTGCATTAAATCCTACTTGGAACCCTGCTGAATCTAAAATTGCATTTTTTCAAGTAGAAGCAACTCGTGTAGATGTTTATGTAATAGACATTGCGGCTTCATCTTGTAAAAAAATAAATTTTTTACCTGCTAACTTGGTTCTTGGATCGTCTCTTTTTTGGCAGAACGACAATACCCTTTGGTATAAAGTAACAGTGAATACAGCTGCTCAATTGGCTAAAAAACCAATTACCCCTAAAGGTCCAACTATTCAAGAAAATTTGGGAAAGGTTTCACCAAGTGTAACTTATCAAGATATGATTAAGTCACCTTATGATGAATACCTTTTCGGATTTTTTGCAACCACACAATTGGTTAGCAATACCAATGGTGTAGAAACTAAAATTGGTAAACCCTCTATTTATTCAACCTATTCATTGTCTCCAGATAAAAAATATTTGTTGACAAGAACCCTTAATGTTCCATTTTCATATTTGGTGCCAGCTTATTCTTTTGCATCAACAGTTTCTGTGTATGATGTAAAAGGAAATCTTGTTAAAGAATTGGCTCAATTGCCTTCTGGAGAAACCACTCCTTCAGGTTACGACAACACCCAAAATGCACCTCGCAGTTTTGATTGGAAAGACGATGAAGCTGCGGTTATCACTTACGCAATGCCATTGGATTCTGGTTTAATCCGTAAGAAACTTCCGTTTCATGATGCAGTTTATGCATTAGCCGCTCCTTTTACAGGACAAGCAAAAGAGTTGTTCAAAACAGTTAGTCGTTATAGCACCACCACTTGGGGAAATGATCGTGTGGCATTGGTTTCAGAACAGTTGAGGTCAAAACAGACTTATCGGATAAGCATTTACAATGCTTCAACTAATACATTGAGCACTTTAATAGAAGGTAACTCAACTGATTTATACAATTATCCCGGACAGCCGATTACACAAAAAAATGCTTTTGGACAACAGGTTATTGCTTTAACCGTTGATGGGCAATCTATTTTGATGAACAATATTACCGGCTCATCTCCTAAAGGTGATTTGCCCTATATTTCATCAGTTAATTTATCAACCAAACAAAGTAAAATCCTTTGGAGATGTGCAGAAGACCGCTTTGAATATGTTTCAGATGTATTAGATACAAAAGCTGGATTGATATTAACCCGTAGTGAAACAGAAAAACAAGCGCCAAACTATTTTGTTAAAAATATAAACAATCCATCTTATCAATTGCAATTGACAAAATTTGGAAATCCATATCCAGCATTGGAAGGTGTTTCAAAAGAAAAAATAAAATACAAACGCAAAGATGGTGTTGAATTAACTGGAGATTTATATCTACCAAAGGGATATTCGAAAGATAAAGATGGTCTTTTGCCAGTATTGTTATGGGCTTACCCGCGCGAGTTTTCAAATGCATCAGATGCAAGCCAAGTAAGAGGAAATGCACATAAGTTTACTACTTTGTCTTGGGGTTCGCCAGTTTTTTATGTTACACAAGGATATGCAATTTTAGACAATGCAGAAATGCCAATTGTTGCTACTTCACCAGATAAAAAGCCAAATGATGATTTTGTAAATCAATTGCAACTCAACGCAATAGCAGCAATAGACAAGTTGGCGGAAATGGGTGTTGGTGATAGAAAGCGCATCGCAGTTGGCGGACATAGTTATGGTGCATTCATGACAGCAAATCTTCTAGCACATACCAATTTATTTAAAGCAGGAATTGCACGTAGTGGAGCTTACAATAGAACCTTAACCCCATTCGGATTCCAAAATGAGGAAAGAACATTTTGGCAAGCACCACAATTGTATTTGGCAATGAGTCCATTTGCTTTTGCAGACAAAATAAAAACCCCAATTCTTTTAACACATGGCGAAATGGACGACAATACAGGAACATATCCTATTAATAGTGAGCGCCTTTATGCGGCACTTAAAGGTCATGGAGCTACGGTACGTTTTGTATATTTCCCTTATGAAGCACACGGTTACAAAGGGAAAGAAAATCTTTTGCACCTTTTATGGGAACAAGGGCAGTGGTTGAATAAGTATGTTAAATAAATAGTTGATAGCTAAAGCCAATCTATAATATTGAATAACCCCCAGCTGAAGCTGGGGGCTATTCAATAATGCCTTTAAATTTTTACTAAAGTGTAATTAGGTTTTATTTATTTTATGAATTAGAATAAATAGAAAGTTTTACAATAATTCACAACTAACAACTAACAACTCATAACTCAATGCACTCTAACATATTTTGTTAAAATCACAATCACTTGTCCTTCAATTCTGCCTTCAATTTGTTCGGTATTGTCTGGCACTAACCTAATGTTTTTTACAATTGTACCTACTTTTGCATTCATTGAAGTTCCTTTAACATCTAGAGATTTTGTTAATATAACAGAATCGCCAGTTTTTAAAATTTGACCCTCAGCATCTTTGTGTAAATCAACGGTTCCATCGTTTTCATCATCACCCGTAGCTTTTGCCCAAGCCAGTTTTTCATCATCTAAATACAACATATCCAAATTATCGGCTGCCCAACTTTCTGAACGAAGGCGATTGAGCATACGCCAAGCGGTAACTTGAACTGCAGGCACTTCGCTCCACATGCTTGTGGTAAGGCAATTCCAATGTGCGGCATCTAGTTCTTCTTTCTTTTCGATTTGAGCCAAACATTTTGCACAAATCATCACACAACCATCTTCATCTTTATATGGAGCAAAAGCCACTTCATAAAGAGAAAGTCCATCATTAGAGTTACAAAGTTCACATTGATTGTTGCTACGTGCAGTAAGATTGGCTTGTAAAGACATGCTTTTTTTTTTAGAATCGCGAATGTAAGTGAAAATTTATATTTTGCTTGATTTCTTACCTTTACCAACTTATAAATATTGATATACACCAAAATATATGTAAAATGATGCAATCAAAAAGTGTATTAATTCCTCATAATGTAATGTTTCAAGTTTTTGAGAGCATCTTAATCCGAAATGGATTTTCAGCCGATGCATCAAAGCAATTGGCTGACGTATTTACAGAAAATAGTGTTGACGGGATTTATTCTCATGGGGTTAACCGTTTTTCTACATTTATAAATCATAAAAAAAGCGGATTTATTACCCCTGATGTTTTGCCCATTTTAAAAAGTCAATTCAACGGAATAGAACAGTGGGATGGACAATTGGGTGCTGGAATTATAAATGCCACATTTGCCACTTCAAGGTGTATGGAATTGGCAGAATCTTTTGGGATTGGTTGTGTTACATTGTCTAACACCAACCATTGGATGCGTGGTGGAACTTATGGTTGGCAAGCTGCAAAAAAAGGTTTCGTATTTATCGGTTGGACAAATACCACCGCCAACATGCCGGCTTGGGGTGCATTAGATGCCAAGTTGGGAAACAATCCAATTGTATTTGCAATTCCATTTAAAGAGGAAGCGATAGTGTTGGATATGGCAGTTTCACAGTTTTCTTATGGTGCTATGGAAATGAAGCTTTTGCAACAAGAAGAATTGTCTGTATTTGGAGGATTTGATGAATCTGGTTCATTAACCAAAGATCCAGCTGCGATTATGCAATCCAGAAGAACCCTCCCCGTTGGATATTGGAAAGGTGCAGGATTGTCTCTTTTATTAGATATTTTGGCAGCAATCCTTGGTGGAGGAAAATCAACGCATGAAATAAGTAAATTACCAGCCGAATATGGATTGTCGCAGGTTTTTATTACAATAGATTTAAAAAAACTCCACCATTTTCAATCTATCCAATCCATCATTGATGGAATTATAAAAGATTACCTGCAATCAGTTCCATTTAATGAAAATGCAGTTATTTCATATCCTGGTGAAAGGGTTTTACAAAATAGACAACGAAATCTTGAATTTGGTATTCCT
>CAMBYC010000194.1 GCA_945871875.1 Sphingobacterium thalpophilum | reverse complement strand
AATTGAAAACCCATTGATTCCATCTTTTACAAATTCTGGAAACCAACCATCAGGAATAGACAAATTTACAGCTCCATTCATAGCTGCGGACATTCCGCTGGTGCCAGAAGCTTCGTGTGTTATCCTTGGTGTATTTAACCAAACATCTGCTCCAAGTTTCAATAATTTAGACAGCTTCATTTCATAACCTACTAAAATTGAACAATTTGGATAGGTTTTACAAATATTTACAATTTTATCAAAAACTGCAATTGAAGTAAAATCCATAGGGTAAGGCTTTCCAGCCCAAACAATTTGAACAGGATATTTTTTATTACTTACCAATCTTTCAAAACGCTCAAGATTGTGCAACAACAATTCTGGACGCTTATATCCACCAAATCTTTTTGCAAATACAATTGTTATAATATTTTCATCGTACATCTCACCACTTTGATCGGCAATTTCTTCAAAAAGTTGTTTTTTCCCCTCTTTTTTTCTTTGTACCAACTTTGTATCATCGCCCTTATTTAAGCATTTGGACATAAATTTATCTTCCCAAAATGTAAAACTTTGTGCATTGGTAATCGACATTAAATTGCAATCGGTATTGTATTTTTCCCATACGGATAAACTATTTTTTAAATGCATTTTAGAAACGGCATTTGCTTTACCAGACATCCGCAATGCCGTAATTGTATGATCCATTTCTATCCCGTCAATATGTGCAATCCTTTTTACCTCATCAATTTCTAGTCCTACAAAAAAGCTCAACTTTTCTAAAAAAGATACATTAGACTTTTCATTTCCACCACCCTCAGGTGTGTGGTTGGTAAAAACCATTCTCTTTTTAACTTCCGTTACACTTTTAAATCTTTGGTAAAGATGAAATGCCAATGGTAAAGCATTGGATTCGTTTAAATGATATACATAAGGCTGCCAACCTAATAAATCTAATAATTTAGCACCCCCATCTCCCAATAAAATAGCTGAAGCAGCCTTGGTTTCAGGATTTGAATCGTACAATTTATGGCAAATTGTTTTCGACAAATAATCATTTTCAGGTACATCAGTGCTCAAAAAAAAATAGGAGCCACACCAAATGTTGATGGTGGTAAATAAAAAACAGCAACATTTACTTCATGTCCAGATACTTTTATTGTTAACCGAATATCTGTTTTCTCTAAAAAACCATAAACTTTTTCTTGGAACAAAACATACATGGTTTGATCGGGTTTACGCACTTGGTCGTAATAACCATATTTCCATAAAATTCCAATACCTATTAAATTCTGTTGCAATTCAAATGCACTCCTTAATTGTGACCCTGCCAAAAAACCTAATCCGCCAGAATATGTTTTTAATGCTTGATGAATACCAAATTCCATACAGAAATAAGCAACTTTTTTTTGGTATAGCGGATTTATAGGATATGGGTGCGAAAAAGGTAGTTGCATGAACGAGTTTTAAATTGATTACAATAAAATGAATAATGTTTCTACCCTTTTTCAAACCTTCCAGTAACTTTTATTGGCTTGATTCTATACATTATGTGTCGAATTTTATCATCACTTTTCTTAATTTTTTCATCCAATTGGTGTTGAAATCCATGTATGGTGCTACTCGTTTGCATATTGTAGAAATGATTAAAAAAAAGCTCATTAGCAATTTTGGCTTCTGCTTCCGAAAGTTCCTCAAAATCACCAAATACAATAACGCTTTGCCAGTTTCGCATATCCATCATTGAATCTACTTCAAAACAAACTTTTTTATTTTTTCGGAGAATTTCTAATTTTTTTCCTTCTTGTGTTTGTCCGTAAATATAATCACCATTAAAAAAGTAAGTTACAGGAACGATATACGGGATATTTCCATCTGTACAAGCCAATCTTCCTACAACTTGACTAGATAACACATTGTTTATTTTTTGTTCATCCAAAACACCCATCATATTAATAGAATTATAAAAAATATACAGCAAAACTGATACCAATACAAGTTAAATGATGGGCATCTATAATGCTTACAGAGCATTCAATTAAATAAATGATATGAAATGCCAATAAAAATTGTATATTTACAAAGTTCTAACCTCTCCGTCCGCTGATATTTCTTCCGTGACAAAGTTCATCAGATTTGTGTAAGATAGGTTTTTCGACTTCTGAAACCTTTCAGATATTTTTAATTTAAATTTTTTCAATTTGTTATTTGAACAATTATCATTGATTGAGCCTATCCTGAAGGCGCTCAGCAATGAAGGCTATACCAAGCCAACTCCTATTCAGGAACAATCTATTCCGATTATATTACAACGCAAAGATTTATTGGGATGTGCCCAAACAGGAACCGGAAAAACAGCAGCATTTGCAATTCCTGTATTACAATTAATGCACCAAGATGCTACTGAAGGACATTCAATTCCAGGAATTAAAGCATTGATTTTAACCCCAACCCGTGAATTAGCCATACAAATTAATGAAAGTTTTACTGCTTATGGAAAGCAACTAAAATTTAAACAACTTGTAGTTTTTGGTGGTGTATCTGCCCACCCACAAATCAATGCATTGCGCAATGGTGTTGATATTTTAATTGCAACTCCAGGAAGATTATTGGATTTAGTAAACCAACGATTTATATCTCTATCGCAAATAAAGTATTTAATCTTAGACGAAGCAGATAGAATGTTAGACATGGGATTTATCAATGATATTAAAAAAATCATTGCCAAATTACCTACAAAAAGACAAACATTATTTTTCTCGGCAACAATGCCAACAGAAATAGCTCATCTTTCACAAACTATTTTATCGAACCCAGAAAAAGTAGAAGTTACTCCTGTTTCATCTACAGCAGAAACGATTCAGCAAAAAATGTTCTTTGTTGAAAAACACAACAAAAAGCAATTGCTGAACTATCTTTTAAAAGATGGCGAAATTAAGAGAGCCTTAGTTTTTACAAGAACCAAACATGGTGCAGACAAAGTTGTAAAAGATTTACAATCTGCAGGCATCAAAACCGAGGCAATCCACGGAAACAAATCACAAGTTGCCCGCCAAAGAGCTCTTACCAATTTCAAAAATGGTCAATTGCGTATATTGGTAGCAACAGATATAGCAGCACGAGGAATTGATGTTGATGATCTGACACACGTAATCAATTATGAATTACCAAATGTGCCCGAAACTTATGTTCACCGTATTGGAAGAACAGGTAGAGCAGGTGCCAATGGAATAGCGTTTTCTTTTTGCGATGCAGAAGAAAAAGTATTTTTAAGAGACATTCAGAAGCTTATCGGTTTGGCTGTTCCAATAGAAAAAGAACATCCTTATGTAATGCAACAACATACACCAGCCGCTGAATATTCTGGCCGACCATCGACTCAAAGTTTTCAACGCTCAAACTTTAAAGGTGGAGCAAGAAGATTTTCTGGAAATGTTTCCCTCAACAAAATGGGTTAAACCATTTTTAATTAATAAGGATATTGTCCAACATAATTCCCAGAAGGATTATAATTGGCAACAATAATAACTTCACCAGTGGGACAGGTAGCAATACCTAGTCCCATTTCTTTTGAATTTTTCCAAACCATTTGGGTATAATGCCCAATCTTCATGAAGTTATCTCCACAACAAGGGGCATAAGTATAATCAGCTTTTTCACCTGCCCAACCTTTTGAGGCATCCAATGGTTTGTAATAAGTAGCAGAACTTCCCCAAAATAGATTTTCACCAAAATTTTTATCGTTTCTATTTGCACTACTTCTGTGCATCATTTTACAATTATTCTCACTAACAAGATAATTTGCCCATTCTTGTGCATATGCAGCAATTTCATTACTCCAAACCAATTTATCAACACCAACTTCTGCTCTAACTTTATTGTGATGCAATAAAACCTTTTCAGCATCTTCAGAAGTGATTAAACTACCGGTAGCTTTTGCAATTTTAATAGTATTGTTTGATGGTTTTGGCTTTGTGGTTTGTGCAATACAATTGATAATAGAGAAGAAAAGAACAACTGTAAAAAT
>CAMBYC010000193.1 GCA_945871875.1 Sphingobacterium thalpophilum | reverse complement strand
CCTTTATCGCTGAGTTTTAGAGCTGGAATTACCAACAATGCCATAAATGAAAGTGTCATAAATGGTGAGCGGAGTTTGCTGCCGGCTTCTTTTGCTGCTCTATCCAAAGCAGCATATTCTGCGGCTACTTTGTAACCGTCTTCTGAACTCATTAGTCCGGCAATGGGCAACGGCAATACCAATTCTTCTTCATTGTTAACAAATGAAATGCCGCCGCGATGTTCTATAATTAAATTGACCGCTCTCATTAAATCATCATCATCAACCCCAACGGCAACAATATTGTGCGAATCGTGGGCAACTGACGATGCAATTGCACCAGATTGTAATCCAAAATTCTGGATGAATGCTTTTGCAACAGGGGCATTGATATATCGATTTACAACAATTATTTTGAGTACATCTAAATGAATATCGGAAACAAAACAACCGTTTTGATAATCGGGGTTTTGGGTAGATTTTTTGGTAATCAACTCGCCATCAATGGCTTCAATTACCGGTAAGGTATAAGGCAAGCTTCCTGGAATGATTAAATCTTCAATTGTAATGGGGTTGCAATTAAAGTTATTCACCAGATTTGCAGGGGTTGGAGCTGTAAAAAGGCATTTCCCGTTTTCGGCAACTTTGACACCACCGATATAAGTTTCTAACACTTTAAATTCAGTCGGGTTATTGATAACGATGAAATCTGCTTTATCGTTCACATTCAACAATCCAAGATCCAAAGCATAGTGGTGCACTGGATTTACACAAGCTGCTTTTAGTACATTAAAGAGATTCATGCCATTTTGGATGGCACGTTTGCAAAGGAGGTTAATATGTCCGGCGGCAAGTTCATCGGGGTGTTTATCGTCGCTACCAAACATTATTTTATTGGGGAATTGATTGATGAGTGGATAAAGGGCTTCGAAGTTTCTAGCGGCACTGCCTTCGCGGATGATGATTTTCATGCCGTAATGTATTTTTTCTAAGGCTTCTTCTATGGTAAAACATTCGTGATCGGTAGAAATTCCGGCATTAATATAGTTTTGGGTATCTATGCCACGCAAACCCGGAGCATGGCCATCAACTGGTTTCCCCAAAGTTTTAGCAGCTTCTATTTTACGCATCACTTCTTCATCACCCTGTAAAACACCTGGGAAATTCATCATTTCGCTGAGGTATTTGATGTTAGGATTTTCGAGTAATTGTTTAACCTCTTGACTGTTTAAAGCAGCCCCAGCAGTTTCAAATGTTGTAGCTGGAACGCAACTAGGCGCTCCAAAATTAAACGAGAAGGGTACAGTTTTGCCGTTTTCTATCATAAATTGAACACCCTCCATGCCGCAAACATTTGCAATTTCGTGCGGATCGCTTACCGTAGCAACTGTTCCGTGGGTAACTGCCAAACGGGCAAATTCAGAAGGCACCAACATAGAGCTTTCAATATGTATATGGGCATCAACAAAACCAGGTAAAAGGTAGGGGAGAGAAGGGTTTTCTTTTTTGTCTAATGGATTAATAGATTGGATATGGGTATCAAATTGGATGGCAGCAGCATAGATGGTTTGGTTTTGGATATCGATATAGTTGGCTTGTAAATGCGTCATTATACTTGTTGTTTTAATTAAATCTTACAATAATATTTAAGCGGCACATCTTTGAACAATGACATGCATTATATTTGGTTATAAATACAAAATTATTGTTATGAAACCTATTAAGTTGACCTTTTTGCTATTAGCATCATTTTTATTTAATTTAACCCTTCAGGCACAAACTGCAGATGAAGTCATCAGCAAGCATATTGAAGCCATCGGCGGAAAAGAAAACTGGTTAAAAGTAAACAGTTTTAAGATGGAAGCGAATATTAGTGTACAAGGAATGGAGATTCCTGTAAATATTTTTCAGGTACACAATAAAGCCCAGAAGCAAGAATATACCGTAATGAATATGACTGGATATACAATCTTGACTTCAGAAGCAGGATGGAGTTTTAATCCGATGATGGGCCAGAGTAAGCCAGAGCCTATGACGAAAGATGATGTAGAATTGGGTAAAGAGAGTTTAGATATTCAAGGCGATTTATTAGATTATGCAGCAAAAGGTAGCAAAGCTGAGTTGATGGGAAAAGAAGATGTTGACGGAACCGAGTGTTTTAAGTTAAAGTTGACCAGAAAAAGCGGAAACGAGTATGTATATTTCATTGATCCAAGCAATTATTATATTATTCGGTCATCGAATAAGGTAAAAGCAAATGGACAGGAAATTGAGCAGAAGGTAAACTTCAGCAATTATAAGAAACTACCAGAAGGAATTGTAGTTCCATTAACAATGGAAAACAGCAGTATTCCTGCACCAATCAATGTAAAGAAAGTAGAAGTAAATGTGCCGATTGAAGACAGTGTTTTTAAAGTAGCGATGTAAGTGGTAAGTGGTAAGTGATAAGTAGTAGTGCAGACCTCTGAGTCTGCTCTTTTTTATTATCAATTGCTCTGTTGTAAATGGTCTGCTCATTGATATAAATAAGTGTTTTTTTACCCAAACGAAATACTGAAGCAATGTAATTTTACAGGTTGACCACAAGGGCTAAACAGGGCAACCACAAGGGTTGAAAAAGGGCGACGATGTTTGTTGAAAAGGGCGATGATGTTTGTTGAAAAGGGCGACGATGTTTGTTGAAAAGGGCGACCACAAGGGTCGCCCCTACGGTTTAACATAATAAAATAATTTAACTAAATATTTGGGTGCTGTAGGGGCGACCCTTGTGGTCGCCCTATTCGATAAGCATGGTTCACCCTTTTTTGATAAATATTACCCCCGAGCATCAAATTGCTGACCCCCACGCTATATTAATGGAGAATTAAGAATTAAGATTTAGGAATTGAAGACAAATCTTTATCATCAAACCTAATTCCCCTATGCTTACTTTATAATGAGGTTTTGATTTGTTTGGAAGTCCTCACGCATCACTTTGCTGACCCCCGAGCATCAAATTGCTGACCCCCACGCATCACTTTGCTGACCCCCGAGCATCAAATTGCTGCCTCCGAGCATCAAAACGCTGCCTCCGAGCATCAAATTGCTGCCTCCGAGCACCAAAACGCTGACCCCCACGCACCAAATTGCTGCCTCCGAGCATCAAAACGCTGCCTCCGAGCATCAAATTGATGCGTCGCCGCAGCAAAACGACGCGTGAGGTCAGCAAAACGACGCGTGAGGTCAGTATTTAGATGCTCGGGTCTTCCAAACAATTCAAAATCTCAGTTTCGAGGAAGCATTGGGGAATTGGTTTTGATCCTAAAGATTTGTTTTTTAATTCCTAATTCCTAATTCTTAATTCCCAATTAATATCGCTCCGCCCTATGCTGGTGTATTGCCCCCTTTGAGGGCTTGTCAATTTTAAAGTAAATTCTAAATTAATGGTTTTCATAACTCATAACTCATAACTCATAACTCATAACTCCTAACTCATAACTCATAACTAACAACTAACAACTCCTAACTCATTAAAATATTTGGTACATCTAAACTATTGGCAATCAAAGGAAACGAAATCGTTTCCACAAGTTTTTTTCCATATCATAATTTTATCATAAGATTGTCGTTTGATTTATCAAATTAATGCAGGATAAATCCTATGGGATTGCTATGCATTGAGTTGAAAAATCAATTAAAGAATAATACAGTTTATTACAATCCGATACCCAACCCAATATTCTATGCACATTAAGTTGTTTAATGTAAAACCCAACCTTTCAATCAATTTTTAAATAGTATATCCATTCCATTGCTTGGAATGAACAAATGTTTTTTTATGAAAAAATGGATGTTTAAGATTTTAGTTTATGTTGTATTCTTACTAGCAACTGTGGTGCCTACGGTAGCACAAAACACATTAACTGCATTAGGGGTAACCAGTGGGGCAACTGTTGCTTATAGCGTTAGGCAATTGAGCACAAGTTATACCGGACCTTTAATGCGTATAAGAAACAGTACTAATGATGCTTTATATGATGTGTGGCCAGATGCCTCAGGGCAATTTAGTACAACATCTGTAATATCTACAGCCA
>CAMBYC010000192.1 GCA_945871875.1 Sphingobacterium thalpophilum | reverse complement strand
TTCCCAACGCTCATAATGGCAACCATCGGGTTTTTAATTGTAGGATTCGGCGTAAGCAGCATCATACCATTATTATATAGCACTGCAGGTAAAGTAAAAGATGTTACCAGCAGCATTGCAATAGCTACCGTATCAGGCGTTGGCTTTTTTGGTTTCTTAATGGGACCACCATTGATTGGCTATATTGCTCAAATTGCAGGCTTACGCTATTCCTTTGCTGTAATAGCGATACTTGGATTGGGTATTAGCTTTTTGATTTCGAAAGTAAGACTTATGGAATTATGAATTATGAATTATGAATAGTTAGTTAATATATTTTGAAAAATTTCTTGATATTCATAAATTGGTAAGTTTAATTTAATTCATAACTCATAACTCATAACTCATAACTATTCCAAGCTTTCTAACCCCCTCAATAACAATTTGAGCATTTAATTTTGCACCGTCGAGGTTGGTATGGGTATGATCTACAGGAAAAAATGGTTTAACAGCTTCTGCACCCATAGATTCATATTTTAGAGCGATATCGTTATTTAAATTGATGAAATAAGCACCTTCTTCTTTGGCAACTTGTTCTGCCCATTTGCTGTAACTCTCAGATGATCTAATCACTTTACCCTCTTTCCAATCGTTGCGAGGGATGGGAGAACAAACAATTGCGATTGCTCCTCTTTCTTTTGTATCTCTTATGTATTTGCGCATATACCAACCAAAACTGTGAACCACTTCGTTTACTTTTCTAATTGGGTTGTAAATGGCCGCACTGTCTTCGCCAATACCTCTGATGGTTCCTCTAGCTCTAGAAGTATCGTCTAATGGTCCGCCATCGTTATGCCCAAATTGCATAATCACATAATCGTCCTTTTTTAAAGTTTCAAGTATGCGATTCCACCTGCCTTCTGTGATAAAAGTACGGCTACTTCTTCCTCCTATCGCATGGTTTTGAACACCCATTTTAGTTGTATCAAAATAATTTGCTATAAAACTTCCCCATCCCCACTGTTGACTTTTTCCGGTACCATCGCCATTTTTAACGGTAGAATCTCCAATGATATAAAAAACGGGTTTACTTTTTTGAAACAATATAAAAGAACTACAAGCAAACACGCACAATGCTGCAATAATGAACTTATTTCTCATGATTCTATTTTTTTTCTGTTGATGAACGAATTTGTATGAAAGGCTTTGCAGGCATTTCCATGCCTTCGCCAATGAAATAATTGGTATGTGGAGGTTGATTGTAAGCAACATTCTGCCAAGCAATACTCAAACGGTATTGTGGATTGTGCATGAGCGTGTACAATTTGATATTTGTAGGAATAACGGTAGAATAGATGCGTAAAGAAGTATTGTCCGCTGATCTACAAATCAACTCTTCTCTCCAATCTCCAAAAAGATCTGCACTTAAACATGGATTGGCTTTTGTGCCGTTATTGCTTATTACACCTAATGCTTTTCCATCAAATAAATTGGTAAGATTGCTGTTTACATAATCCCATTTGGAAATGTTGACACCATTTAAGATTTCACTTAACGCATCACCATCCCAAAAAATACCCATATTGCAAGGAGGCGTTTTTTCTGCGATTTTATTTCCTTTAACATCAAAAAGTCCAGTAATACCAGCACCCGCTACCCAACTTTCAAAACCAGGAAAACGTGGATCAATGTCTAAAGATAAACCTCGTCCCGGACCTTCCCCATCTTGACCAGCTTTTACAGACGCTATTTTCCAAATTACTTCACCAGTTTTTGCATCTCTAAAATTTGCTCCAGCATCGCCAAATCTTTCTTGAATACTAAACACTTCTAGTCCAGGCCTTGAAGGATCCAAATCACTCACATGCAAGGCATCCGCATGCCCAATTCCTGTAGTATATAAACCTTTGCCATTGTCATCAATCGTCATTTGTCCATATACAATCTCATCTTTTCCATCACCATCAACATCTGCAACAGTTAAATTATGATTTCCTTGTCCTGCAAATGCTTTATCTCCTGGGTTGTTAGAGTCAAACACCCAACGAGGGGTTAATTGTTTGTTTTTAAGATCCCAAGCAGCTAAAACAGTTCGGGTATAATAACCGCGACACATCACAAGGGAAGGGTGAATGCCATCCAAATAAGCGATACAAGCCAAAAAGCGATCCATCCGATTGCCGTATCCATCTCCCCAAGTTGATTTCAATTCCTCGGTGGTTGGCGTTAAAGAACTGGGATGACGAGGAGGATTGTAATCTACCGTAGAAATAGCTGCTCCTGTTAATCCATTGAATACTGTAAGGTATTCTGGTCCTGATAAAATATACCCTTTTTCATTTCTGTAGTCTTTCGAAATATCGCCAATGACTACACCTTTTCCATCGATGGTACCATCAGCGGTTTTCATCGCAACTTCTGCTTTGCCATCGCCATCCAAATCATACACCATAAATTGTGTGTAGTGAGCTCCTTCACGAATATTTTTGCCCAAATTGATTTCCCATAAAAAAGTCCCCTTCATTGTATAACATTGAATGATGGGAGGGTCAGTAAACCCTGCTTGAGAGTTGTCTTTTCCCTTTCCAGCAAGGTGCAAAAAGATTTCGTAAACACCATCACCGTCAACATCACCAACACTAGCATCGTTGGCAATATAACCTGGAATTGTTTTTAGGGGGATAGATAAATAAGGTAAAGGATTTGCCGCTAAAACAAAAGAGGATCCAATTTTTTCTTCTTTCTTATTGATGATTGCTTTTACAGTGTAGCTATTTTCATCAATTGTTTCCGCCAAACTATCGGTAAAACTCGTTACAGCTTGTATAGGTTTTGCATTGAGTTTAACTTGTTTCCCTTTAAAAGATTTATATACATTAAAAGCAATATCCTGTGGTTCATTGCCCAACAATCTCCAACTTATAAAAACTTTACCATTTTCTGCGGGAACAGCATACACACCTCTTGTGAGGAATTCCATTTGATATTGTGCATTTGCAACAGCACAACTGACGAGCATCGTTATTAATAGACCTATATTTCTTATCATAAAAAATTATTGTTTTAAACGTTCTTGTTCTGCAATACCTGTAGCGGTTGTTTTCTTCTCTGGTGGTTTGTTAGAAATTTCGATAGTAGTATTGATGAATTTCCAAGCCTTGGTATATTCCATCGTACCAATGGATGCAGCAGAAATATAGGCATTGGTAAATTGAAAGTTTTCCAGTTGCGATTGTGGCAAACCGTTGATTTCAAATGCTTTCTGTGCGTTTGATATCTTTACATCGTTGATGAAAAAGTTTTTGGCAAAGGGAGTGCCTCTCTCTGCTGGAGTAACCTTTTGTAGCATGGCTTTCCAATGTGCTGGAATCGTTTCCATCGTGTATCCATTGGGCAATGTAGAATAGCTATACGCCGGATACCAATTGAGGTTGAATTGATATGCATTTCTTATTGAATCCAACACCGAATGCACAAAATACACGTCTTCAACCGTGCCGCCTCTTGTAACCGCAGATTTTATTCTCAAACCATTGTCGGTATGCTTGGCATATAAATCGGTACAATAAATATGTCTGATGCCGCCAGAAGTTTCACTGCCTAATGTTACCAATCCTGCCCCTCTTCGAGCAATGCTTTTGCGGATGACTACATATTCTGTGGGTTTGTTTACCCTTAAACCATCCCAATCTCTGCCGGCCTTTAAGCAAAAGTTGTCATCATTGCAATCAATATCGCAATTTTCAATCAATACCCAACTGGAAGAATCTATATCTACCCCATCTGTGCTAGGGCCACTGCCATCTTCGTTGTTTTTAATTACCAAACCATCAACGGAAACATGTGCTGAATACAATACTTGGACGGTCCAAAATCCAGCATTTCTCAATGTTAATCCTTTGATGGTAATATTGGTGGATTGCTGTATCAATATTGTTCTAATGCGTTTTACATCGTAATCAACAATCCAACGAAGGCCTTTGGTGTCGTATTCTTTTCTTGTTGCCCAATATTTATCCCAGCAAAATTTTCCTCGGGCATTGACATTACCCTCTCCGGTAATAGCAGCGTTGGAAA
>CAMBYC010000191.1 GCA_945871875.1 Sphingobacterium thalpophilum | reverse complement strand
AAAAAGCCAACGCCTGATACGGTAGCTATTGCAATGCTGCTGGTAACATCTTTTACTTTACCTGCAGTGCTATATAATAATGGTATGATGCTGCTTACGCCGAATCCTACAATTAAAAACCCGATGGTTGCCATTATGAGCGTTGGGAATAAAACGGCAATCATCATTCCTGTAAAAATCAACACACCACTTAGTTGTACCATTTTCTTTCTTCCAAAATTGGCAGCTAGTTTATCGCCAGAAAATCTTCCGGTTGCCATCATAATCATAAATGATGCATAACCAATTGAAATCATATAGCCTTTTGCGCCAACTATCTCTTTAAAATATACCCCACTCCAATCAAACATACACCCCTCGGCACTTAAGCAACAAAAGGCAATCAATCCAAGTTGCAACAATAATCCCTGAGGCTTTTGTATTTTTTTAAATACCATTGTTGATGGAGATGTAGGTGTAACCAATAAATACCTTTGAAAAATAAAGTTTGTTATTGTAGCAAAACATCCAACAGCCACAAAATGATAAAGAGGTTCAATGCCTGCTTTCATCATCAACAATCCTACAATTGCACCGGTAAAACCCGCCGTGCTCCACACTCCATGAAAAGAGGCAACAATTGGTCGCCCAAACAATGCCTCCGTTTGAACCCCTTGTGTATTTACAGAAATATTACAAAAATTACCTGCAATACCAAAACAGAACAAGCAAATCGCCAATTGCCAAGGTGCTTGAACCATTCCTATGCCCAATAAAACAAATAAATAACCGAATACAGCCAATCTCGCAACTTGCTTGCTACCAAATCTGGCTACAATGCTTCCACTAAATGGCATCGTAACCAACTGTCCAGCTGGCAATGCCAATAAAATTGTTCCCAATGCTGCCTCCGACAATTGTAGGGCTGACTTGATATCTGGAATCCTACTTGCCCAAGTGGCAAAGCACAATCCCTGACAAAAAAAGAAAGCTGAAACGGCAATACGTATCTGAAGTTTTGAATAAGTCTGTGGAGAAAGAGATATTGAATTCAATGCAGTTGTTTTGGAAATGCAAATTTAATTTAAATTGGTTTCATCTGCTTTAAGTTATTATCAAATTTAATACGATGGTATTGTTCACATTATTCTTTTGAGCAACTAATCTCGTTCGTTACCTTTGCCAAAACTTCAACAGATATGGCTGATATGCCAATTGTTCCTAAAGATTCTAACAAACTGCTCACTGAAATTCTTGCCGGCGTTTCTTCTTTTCTTGCAACGGCTTATATAATAATAGTTAATCCTGCAATTCTTTCTCAAGCTGGAATGTCTTTCCCAGCTGTACTTACCGCAACTGTTTTGGTTTCTTTTTTTAGCAGTTTGATGATGGGATTGTATGCACGCAACCCTATTTTGGTAGCACCAGGTATGGGATTGAACGCCTTTTTTACTTTTACGGCAGTTTTGACCATGAAAATCAGTTACCAAATTGCATTGGGCGCTGTGTTTTGGTCTGGAATTGTTTTTTTGTTATTGTCTGCTTTTAACATCCGCACCTATATTGTTCAGGCTATTCCTAAAACTTTGCGCTATGCCATTGCTTCGGGGATTGGTTTGTTTATTGCGATGATTGGATTAGCAAATGCGAAATTTGTGGTGGCAAATCCAGCAACCATTATTGGCATCGGGAAATTAGATACTGCTGTTTTAACTTTTGTTGCTGGCTTGGCTATTACCGCATTTTTGTTGGTGAAAAAAGTGAAAGGCAGCATTTTGATAGGTATTGTTTTAACCACTTTACTTGCTTGGCCTATTGGCAGGTGGTGGGGTGGAATTAATCCAATTGTTAATGTTGCCCATTTGGTGGCAATGCCCGATTTCAGTTTGTTGTTTCAGTTAGATATACTACATTCTTTGCAATGGAGCATGGTGCCGGTAATTTTTGCTTTTGTGTTTACCGATATGTTTGATAGTTTGTCAACATTTGTTGGACTTTCAGAAGCTGCAGGATTGGTAGATGAAAACGGGGAACCTCGCAACATCAAAAGATCATTAATGGTAGATGCTTTTTCAACTACCATCGCAGGACTTTTAGGCAGCAGTCCCGGAACGGCATATATTGAATCTGCTGTTGGCATTGAGCAAGGCGGTAGAACTGGCTTAACTGCGATAACTGGTGCCATACTGTTTTTGCCATTTTTGTTTTTATCGCCATTAATCAGTGCGGTTCCTGCTATTGCAACAGCACCGGCATTGGTGTTGGTGGGTGTTTTTATGATGAAACCCATCATAAAAATCAACTGGATACAATTGGAAGAAGCCATTCCAGCTTTTATTGCAATGGTTTTTATTCCATTAACGTATTCCATCACACAAGGCATCATTTGGGGATTTTTAAGTTGGACCTTGTTGCAGGTAGCAGCTGGTAAGGCAAAGCAAATTTCTATTGCGTTGTGGATCATCGATATTTTCGCCATTTTGTCATTAATTATTTAATTCGGTAGATATGAAAAGAGTTTTGTTATTGTTGCAATTGTGTTTTTGGAGTGGGATTGTTGCAAACGCACAATCTATAACCGGTTTATTGGGAGCGTTTCCACCTGAGTTGGTATTGTTGCAAAACCAAATGGAGCATAAAACCGATACAGTAATCCAGAAGGTTCATTTCATTAAGGGAATGTTGCACGGAAAATCTGTGGTATTGGCACAAACTGGAATTGGAAAAGTAAATGCCGCAATTACTACCACTTTGATGATTGAACATTTCAAACCAAGGGAAATCATATTTTCAGGAATCGCCGGTGGCGTAGATACTACCTTGGCTGCGGGAGATATCGTAATCGGAACACAAATTGCACACCACGATTTTGGAACGGTATCAGATTCGGGAATGGTTGCTGGGCCAACCCGAAACATTGCTACCACTGAAATGAATCCATTGTATTTCAATTGCGATTCCAATCTAGTGAAAGTGGCAATTGCTGCAGGATCAAAGCTTAAACTAGAAAAAACAAGCAGAGAAAACGGAAGTTTCGCACCTAAATTAAAAAAAGGAATCATTGTTACGGGTGATGTATTTGTTTCATCAGAAAAAGTTACACAACGTTTGCTGCATGATATGCACGCATCTGCTACAGAAATGGAGGGAGCAGCAATTGCTCAAGCTTGTTGGCAGCAGAATGTCCCGTTTATCATCATTAGAAGCTTGAGTGATAAAGCCAACAGCAAAGCCCGAGCAGATATGATGAGCTTTTTAAAAATAGCTGCAAGCAATGCGGCATCTTTGGTGATGGAAATTGTGAAAACCTTATAAGTGAGGGTGGTTTGGATTTATCTTCTTTGTTTATCTAAAATACTTTCATCAATTAAATTGGCTATACATTATAGGTTAAAATTGGATTTTTATTCATTTTATGAACTATCTTGCAACCTATATTTTTTTATTATTTATGACGATTATCATTACTTTCTTTCTATTGCATTGGTTTTTATCATTGTTTTTTCACACATTCTTTTTACACAGATTTGCTTCACATAAAATGTACGAAACCAGTAAAAACTGGGAACGATTTTTTTACCTCTGTACATGGTTCTTTCAGGGATCGTCTTATTTGGTGCCAAGAGCTTACGGCGTAATGCACCGCATGCACCACGAATTTAGTGATACAGAGAAAGATCCACACTCGCCACATTTCTTCAAGGATGTTTACCAGATGATGATGAGTACAGTAAAAATTTACAAATCGTTTATCGAACAAAAGGATATGCCAGAATCTGAGTTCACAAAAGATTACCTTCCTATTTGGGAAAAGTTAGACAGATTTGGCAACAGCATGTGGACAAGAGGGTTTTTTATCGTCGCCTATATTGCCGTTTATATTGTTTTTGCTCCGAATTTCTTTTGGTTCTTGTTGTTGCCTATACATTTTTTAATGGGACCAATCCAAGGAGCCATTGTAAACTGGTGTGGACATAAATACGGTTACAGAAATTTTGATAGCATCGATCAAAGTAAAAACACTGGACCATGGGGATTTTTCTTAATGGGTGAATTGTTCCAAAACAATCACCACCACGACAAAACCGATGCAAACTTTGCAAGAAAGTGGTTTGAGTTTGATATTACGTATATTATAATGAGG
>CAMBYC010000190.1 GCA_945871875.1 Sphingobacterium thalpophilum | reverse complement strand
CCCTAAAACGAATCTTGATAGTGTTTTTGTAGATCGGTTTCTAAAGGCTTGTGAGGTATAGATAGATAGTGATGGGTAAATAAAAGAAACAAAATCGCCAACGCTAACCCATTTCAATTGAAAAAACTATTCCAACACTTATAATTATCACAAGTGCTAAAAAGAACAAGTCTGCTTTTCGTTTAGATTGATTTTTTGCTTCTATTGACGTCTTTATTTCCTTTACTTTTTTGCTTACAACATAAAAAAATAAAGGGAGAAATAATATATATGTTGATTTCATCGGTTTTTGATTTTGTTGCAAATATATCAAACTACATTACAAATCTACAACTCAATTACCCTTTTTCATTCTATACACTTCTATACAAGCTTGGATAAATGGTCCAATTGCTTTTAGGTCGTCATCTCGCTTGGGTTCTGATACATAATACAAATAACTGCCACTGCGATATGGATTGCCTCCTAAACCAGCTCCAGATACTGCATTGATGTAATGCACATTGCCAATAGAATCTTTAACTACAAATTCTTTTATCATACCATTGTATGCTTTAATTACATCGGGTTTATAAGTTTGAGAAATATAACCTTTATTGATGCTCTTTGCCATTCCATAAACAAACATCGCTGTACCTGACGATTCTAAATAATTTCCTTCTTGATTGGCTTTATTGGTGATTTGCCACCAAACACCGCTTGGCTTATCCTGAAATCGCAGAATTGCAGTAACCAATCGGTTTACTATTTGTAGCAATTCACCTCTTCTTGGATGATCTCTTGGAATGTAATCCAATACATCTACCAATCCCATAAAATACCAACCCATCGCCCTATTCCAAAATTCTGGAGATTTTCCAGTTTTTGGATCCGCCCATTGCTGCAAATGGCTCTCATCCCAACCATGACTCAATAAACCCGTTGCTGAATCTCTACTGTATTTTTCCATCCACACAAATTGATTGATGATGTCGTCAAAATCTTTCGTTTGCTTATTGATGGCGGAGTGGTTTGCATAAAATGGGGCTGCCATATACAACCCATCCAGCCACATCTGGTAGGGATACTTTAATTTATGCCAAAATCCCCCAACCTTATTTCTGGGTTGCCAAGCCAATTGCTTACGCAACAAATCCGCCGCTTTTATATATTTCTCTTCTTTATAAACTTGGTGTAAAAACAATAATTGTCTACCAGCTGGAATATTATCGAAATTGTATTCTTCTAAATTATAAGTTCTTATGCTTCCATCTTCATTAATAAAATGATCAATTATCTTTTTTATGTATAAAAGATATTTTTCTTCATGTGTGGCTTCCCATAATTTTTGTATTCCAGTTAAAACTACCCCCATTTCATAATTCCATACCGCGGGCCTACTCAATTGGGCTTGTGCTAAAGTTTCTCCTGGTTTGATTTGATTGTCTTGAATTAGATGGCTGAGAAATTTCTTAACTACCATCGAATCCTTATAATTGTCCATTACAGTTTTTGCAATGGCATTAGACCAATCAATTTGACAATTTCCATTTAAATAAATCAATGTAAAACATAGTATAGCGATTATTTTTTTCATCTATTCTTTCTATTTTTCTTCTTTTTTATCAATTTCCCGGTGCAAATGGAAATCGTAAACTTTTATAATATTCCAAAGTTTTGGTTGGCTGTGGATATTTTGCCGGTATCGGCATCTGGCTAAATGTTTGAAAATAAAGTAAACAAGCATCTCTCCACCATTCTGCATCTTTTACCTGAATGTGTAAATATTGCTTTACCTGATTGAATTGTTCTTCATTTACAAATTGCTTCTGTTGATTCCATTGTTGTTCAAACTTTTTTATACTATCTACACCTTCATTATATTTGTAACAAAGTTCTTCCCACAAACTGTTGCCAGATTTCATCTTATGTTGCCAAGATACATGATGAAACCACAACAAATATTTTTCATCACAAGTGCTGCTATCCACCCACATTTTTGAAACTTCATTATTGTATTGCGCGAAGGCATTTGTTCCGGTTGTTGTTCTATCAAATCCAATTCCTTTATTGTCTGCTTTGTGGTAATAGACGGGATTCCAATCTGGCCTTCCCAACGTATTGCCCCAAGGCATGGGTCCATAATGATGCCCGTTGAACATAATATGTGCCAACCCAAGTGGGGTCATATAGTTCACCAATGTTTCATGAGAATGGAGCATGATGTTTTGTGTGGTTTTTAAAAATTCTTTATTTATACTGAATGTTTGTTTTAACCATTCATCTGCAATCGAAGCACTGGTTAAAGTATGATCCCAAGCCAACTTACCAAATGCATACCAGTTTGCTTGTGCAAATGGATGACTGGTCCAGTTGATGTCGTTGCCAATATTGCTTACTCCGGCAATTAATGTTAAAGAAGATGTATTGGCAGTTCCATCAATAATTTTAGCAACGGTTGTTTCTTTGCCGTTTTGATAAGTATCCGCATCCAAAACTTCTTTAAACATTGGAGCCTGGTAAACCAAATGCGTTCCTTGTCCCAAATATTCTTGTGTAAGCTGAAATTCCATTGCCACAGGTGTTTTTTTCATTGCACCAAATAACGGCGAAAAGGGCTCTCTAGGTTGAAAATCAATGGGACCGTTTTTAACTTGTACAATTACATTGGGATTGAATTTCCCATCCAAAGGCATAAATTCTTCAAAAGCTTGTTTAAATCTATCGTTTGATTGTTGACTATATACAAACGCTCTCCAAACTACAATTCCTTTATAGGGTGCAAGGGCTTCTGCAAACATATTTGCACCATCTGCGTGGGTTCGGTTGTAATCTTGCGGACCAGGCTGACCTTCACTGTTTGCTTTAATTACAAAGCCGCCAAAATCTGGAATCAATGTATAAATTTCTTTTGTTTTATTTTTCCACCAAACTCGAACATTGCTGTCTAATGGATCAGCCGTTTTTAAACCTCCAATCTCAATAGGGGCACTAAACCGTGCAGTTAAATACACTTTAATTCCATAAGGCCTAAAAACATTGGCAAGTGCTGCAACTTTTTCTAAAAACTGCTTGGTAAGTATGGTTGAATTTGCATTTACATTGTTCAATAGTGTTCCATTGATGCCTATTGATGCATTCGATCTGGCATAATCAATATAACGTTTGTCTATATAATCTGGGAGTTTGTGCCAATCCCAAATTGAAAATCCTGCATACCCTCTTTCTACAGTTCTATTCAAATTGTCCCAATGGTTTAACATTCGGATTTTTATTTTGGGCGATGTAACAATTTGTAAGTTTTCTAAACTTTCTGCAGTTTGTAATAAGCGTATAAAATTAAATGCTCCGTATAACACGCCAATTTCAGTATAGGCTGCAATTACAATACAAGCTTTTCCATTAATATTCTTATTCAATATCACATAGCCATCATTCACGATTTGTGATAATTCCTTAAGTTTTAAACCTGCAATGGTTTTACTGGAATTTGGTGTACCAATTATTAAACTATTGTTTTCCAAACCATCATCTAACCATTTTGGAGTAAAATCAAGCAAACCTTTGAATGCATTGTTTAATTCATCTTTTGCTTTTTGAAGTGTAGGTGTATTATTATTTATTGAAACAGCATTGATTCTAGTTTTGTAGTGGGCAATCAATCTTATATCAGCAATCTTTTGGTAATTGAGCCAAAGGTTGTAGCCATCGTTGGCAAAAGTTGAGATACTTAGGGTAAGTGTCAACAACAACCAACATATTTTAAATTTGAACATTATATAGTATGATTTTCTATTTATCAATTAGAACAAAACCCTTTTGCTTAAGGTATCTCAGCATTATTTCATGTAAAATACTTGTTTTAAATCGATTTGCTTGGGAGAATTATCTGGGTTTGTTTCCATAATATCTGCCATATACTTCCACCATTTTTTCATAATTGCTTCCTCACTGAGTGTATTTAATTTGGGAGTATTAGTAGAATGTAAAATGGCAAACAATGAAAGGGTTGTAGGATCTAGAAAAATATAATAATCTTGAACGCCTGCTTCTTTTAACAATGCAGAAAGTTCTGGCCATATTTCATCGTGTCTTTTTTGATATTCTAATTCAAAACCGGCAATCAACTGCATTTTAAAGGCGATCGTTTCCATATTATTTTAGTT
>CAMBYC010000189.1 GCA_945871875.1 Sphingobacterium thalpophilum | reverse complement strand
TGGAGCATCAACCTGATGCAGTAATTCACCTTGCAGCAGAAAGTCATGTGGATCGTTCAATTATGGATCCTCTTGCATTTGTGAAAACAAATATTTTAGGTACTGCAATTTTACTTAATGCAGCAAAGGGGATATGGAAAAATCAGGAAAACAAATTGTTTTATCATGTTTCAACTGATGAAGTATATGGTTCTTTAGGAGAAACTGGTTTCTTTACCGAAGAAACGCCTTATGATCCTCGTTCGCCATATTCTGCTTCAAAAGCATCTTCAGATATGTTGGTTAGAGCTTATCACCACACTTATCATTTGCCAATTGTGCTTTCCAATTGCTCCAATAATTATGGATCGCACCAGTTTCCAGAGAAATTAATCCCTTTGATGATCAATAACATCATCAACCAAAAACCTTTACCAGTATACGGTAAAGGCGAAAATACAAGAGATTGGCTTTGGGTAAATGATCATGCAATTGCCATTGATACCGTTTTTCATAAAGGAAAAATAGGTGAAACGTATAACATCGGGGGCTTCAACGAATGGAAAAACATTGATTTAATTCATACTTTGTGCAGAATCATGGACAAGAAATTAAACCGTCCAGATGGCTATGCAGAAAAATTAATTACATTTGTCAAAGACAGACTAGGGCATGATTTGCGTTATGCAATTGATGCCACCAAAATTGAAGAAGAATTGGGATGGACACCCTCTTTGCAATTTGAAGAAGGTTTGGAAAAAACAGTAGATTGGTTTATCGAAAACCAGCAGTGGATTGAAAATATTACTTCTGGAAGTTACCAAAACTACTACAACGACCAATATTCGAAACGATAAAATATTTTTGATTGATGCTTTTCCATGAAACGGGTTTTCCTGATTTGTTAATTTGTGAACCTAAGGTTTTTGAAGACAATAGGGGTTATTTTTTTGAAAGCTACAACCAACGTAATTTTATTGAAGCAGGTTTAAATTACCATTGGGTTCAAGATAATCAATCCCAATCTAGTTATGGAGTAGTAAGAGGATTGCATTTTCAACATCCTCCTTATGCCCAAACCAAATTGGTTAGGGTGCTTAGTGGTAGTATATTAGATGTAGTAGTTGATATTAGAAAAGGTTCTCCAAGTTTTGGAAAAGTATTTAGCATTGAAATCTCTTCCGAAAATAAATTACAACTACTTGTACCTAAAGGTTTTGCTCACGGATTTTCTGTTTTGAGCCCCAAAGCAGAAGTTTTATACAAATGTGATTCACTTTTCAATAAAGCAAGCGAAGGAAGCATTATGTGGAATGACCCTGATTTAGCTATTGATTGGAAAATTCCTTCCGCAGAAGCTATAGTTTCTGAAAAAGACAATTTTCATCCGCAATTAAAAGACGCTATTATCAACTTTATTTACGGTGAATAATAATCTTATAGTTGTAACCGGTGCCAATGGTCAGGTTGGTCAGTCTATTAAATTGCTATCAGATTTATATCCTGATGTTAAATTTAGTTTTCTTACCAAAGATGATCTTTCTATTAGCGATAAAGAATCCTTAAGTTTATTTTTTAAAAACCAAAGGCCTACGGTTTTGATCAATTGTGCCGCTTATACGGCAGTAGACAAAGCTGAATCAGAACAAGAACTTGCATTAGAAATTAATGCAACTGCAGTTGAAACCCTAGCAAGCATTTGCAAAGAATTTAACACTAGATTCATACATATTTCAACAGATTATGTATTTGACGGAAATGCGTCTATCCCATATAAAGAATCAGATCCTACAAATCCCGTAAATTATTATGGGTTTACAAAATTGCAAGGTGAAAATTTGGCTATTGCAGTAAATCATGAATCAATAATTGTTAGAACTTCTTGGGTATATGCACCTCATGGCAAGAATTTTGTAAAAACGATGTTGAAATTGATGCAAGATCGTACCGAATTAAATGTAGTAGGTGATCAATTTGGAAGTCCAACTTATGCTCCAGACCTTGCAGAAGCATTGTTAAAAATTGCTTTGTCAATCACTTTTGTGCCTGGAATTTACCATTTTAGTAACGATGGAATAATTACTTGGTTCGATTTTGCAACAGCAATTGCTGAAATTTCTCATTCATCTTGTAAAGTAAATGCTATAACTACATCACAATACCCAACTCCTGCCAAACGTCCATCTTACAGTGGGTTGAATAAAACTAAAATACAAGCAGATTATTCAATCCAGCTAAAACCTTGGAGAGATAGCCTTCAAGATTGTATTCAAAAGCTTAACGCATAATTTTTTTACATAGATATCCCTAAAGTTGTTAATACTTGTCGACTTCAATAATTAGGTTTTCCCTAATTTTGTAGTATGCCTATATTACAATTAAAATTGACTTCCCCAGATTTTGGTTTTACATTAACAGATAATCAAGAGCAATCCATGAAAATGGATATTCCAGAAGACCAAGGTGGAAATGGAGATGGATTTAGACCTATGCAGCTGCTTTTAGGAGCATTATGTGGTTGTAGTGCGGTAGACGTAGTTTCCATCTTGAAAAAGCAAAGACAAGCACTTGCAGATTTGGTTATTACCGTTGATGGCGAACGCCAGCATGGTAAAGAACCTGCATTATGGGAAAGGGTAGATCTTCATTTTTATCTTATCGGTGAAATTGAACCAGACAAAGCGTATCGTTCTGTTCAACTTTCAATAGATAAGTATTGTTCGGTTGCGGAAACCCTTCGCCTTGCCGGAGCAGTAATAAGCTGGAACGTTTCTCTGAATAACATCCTTTTAACTTCAAAATAAACCCTTTTGCATCCAGAAACCAACGCCATAAGAATACAGACAGAGAGAACCGCAGAAAAAGAACATTCTACCCCATTATTTTTAACCAGCAGCTTTATTTATGATTCTGCCGAAGATATGGGTGCCGCTTTTGCTGATGATACATTAGACGTAAACATTTATTCAAGGTTTTCAAACCCAACTACAGACGAGTTTATTGCTAAAATTGCTTCACTTGAAGCTACTGATGACGGAATCGCAACTGCTACTGGAATGGCTGCAGTTTTTAGCACATTTATGACATTTCTATCCAAGGGAGATCATATTGTTTCTGCATCAGCTGTTTTTGGTTCAACACATACTATTTTAACAAAGTTTTTACCCAAATGGGGAATTGATTTTTCTTATTTTGATATGAATAAGCCAGAATCAATTGAAGCACTGTTTCGACCTAATACAAAAATGCTATATGTAGAAACGCCAAGCAATCCAGGCTTAGATATCATTGATATTGAATTTCTATCAACATTATGTAAACCTAGAAACATTCTTTTGGTTGTAGACAATTGTTTCGCCACTCCGGCTGTTCAGCAGCCGATTCTTTTAGGCGCTGATCTAGTAATACACTCAGCTACAAAATTCATCGACGGACAAGGACGGGTATTGGGAGGTGTTGTAGTGGGCAGAAAAGATTTGATTTATCCATTGTATCTTTTTATTAGGAATACAGGACCTTCAATGAGCCCATTTAATGCTTGGGTTCTATCTAAAAGTTTAGAAACTTTATTTGTAAGAATGGATCGCCATGCATCTTCCGCATTGAAACTTGCCAATGCCTTAGAAGGACATCCAAAGTTGAAAATGGTAAAATATCCATTCTTGCCTTCACACCCACAATATGAAACAGCAAGAATGCAGATGAAAAATGGTGGTGGAATTTTGGCATTTGAAATAATTGGAGGCATTGAAAATGGTAAAAAGTTTTTAAATGCCCTTAAAATGTTATCCTTAACCAATAATTTAGGCGATAGTAGAAGCATTGCTGCACATCCTGCAAGCACAACACATTCTAAATTGTCTGAGAACGAACGCAATGCTGTAGGAATTACTCCTGGTTTGGTAAGAATTTCTGTAGGATTAGAACATCCAGATGATATAATTGAAGATATTTTACAAGCATTAGCTGCAATTGTATAAAAAAGTGAAAATCAATTTTGTTATTTTGTAATCCTATCGTATTTTTGCATCCCCGAAAGGGTAGGATGCCTGATAGTATAATGGTAGTACGACAGATTTTGGTTCTGTTTGTCTTGGTTCGAATCCAGGTCGGGCAACAAAAAAACCTTCTCAATATTTTGAGAAGGTTTTTTTATGATTAATGAAGCATTAAAATATTCACGCTTCTTTGTAATATATTAAAGGCGATTTCAGCCATCAAATTTTC
>CAMBYC010000188.1 GCA_945871875.1 Sphingobacterium thalpophilum | reverse complement strand
CATGGAGAGCGATCTATTGCTTTATCGCCATAAAAAACGGCATTACGTGCAGTAGATGTAGGATCTAGAACATTTCCTGTCCATAATATATGACTACAACCGTTAATTGCAGGGTTTTCAGGATGTACAAACTTATAATTTAGGTTGATGTTTTTTCTAAGTTCACGAGCCCAAGCAATTAATTTATCAGCAGGATAATGTTCTATTCCTTTAAAGTTTTCTTGCACATCAACAATTGCATAAAAATTACCCCCGTAACCAACATCAAGGGTAAGATTTCCCAATTCAGGACAAAAAGCCACACAATTTTGTGCAGCAAGATAAGACGCTACATTTGTTAATCGAACCCATTTCACTTTTCCATTCTCTTCACCATATTGAACATTTACTAAACCGGCAGGCGTTTCCATTTTAACAATACCAGCAATCTTAGGTTGGATTAATCCCGCTTCAATAGCAATGGTAATAGTCCCAATAGTACCGTGGCCACACATCGGCAGACAGCCACTGGTTTCAATAAACAGAACAGCCACATCATTTTCAGGATCATGGGGAGGGTAAAGCATACTACCGCTCATGAGGTCGTGCCCGCGAGGTTCAAACATTAAGCCTTTTCTTATCCAATCAAATTCTTTCATAAAATGGAGTCTTTTCTCACTCATATTATTCCCAACAAGAGGAGGAGCACCTTTAGTTACAAGTCTAACGGGGTTTCCGCAGGTGTGGGCATCAATGCATTCGAAGAGAGGATTCATTTTATAAGGGTTAAGGGTTAATTAAATTGAAGGCTTTAAATTTATGAGGTTTAATGTAAATAAAAAATTAATTAATCCTTAACCCTTAACAATTAACCATTAATAACGAATGTTCTAAAATTATCTCTATCAATTAGTTTTCCAATTGCAGAATAATTTTCTAAAAAGGCTTTTGGAATTTTATTTCTGCAATTGTTCTTCCACTTGAACTCGTAAGCGTTAATTTGCCCATCAGATTCTTCAATAAAATCAATTTCTTGCTTTTGTTTTGTTCTCCAAAAATAATTATTTATGTATAGATTATGATAAGCTTGAACTTTTATGCGTTCTGAAATTAAAAAGTTTTCCCACAAAGCACCTTTATCTGTTCTCAAACCAATTGGATTGAGATTATTGATAATCATATTTCTAATGCCATTGTCGTAGAAATATATTTTACGATTGTTCTTAATTTCGTTTCTCTGGTTTCTACTAAAGCTATTCAATTGAAAAACAATAAAAGATTTTTCAAGAATATCAATATATTTTGCAACTGTTGCTTTATCTATCTCTAATAAATTAGACAATTCATTATAAGAAACTTCTGATCCCAATTGCAACGCTAAAGCCTTCAAAAGTTTTTCAAGAATTTGAGGCTTTCTAATACCTATCAACGATAAAACATCCTTATACAAATAACTTGTTGCCAATTGTTGTAAGACATCTCTCGCATCTGACCTATTGTTTATAACATCAGGATACATTCCATAAACAAGTCGCTCATCCAATTGATGCATTGCTTCAATATACCCAAGATTTCCTTCCAACTCTTCCCAACTGATTGGGAACAATCTATATTCGAATTTTCTACCGGTTAAGGGTTCTTGTGTTTCATTATTTATTTCTAATGAAGAAGAACCTGTTACAATGAGTTGTACTTGTTTAAACTGGTCTGTAATTAATTTTAGTGTTATACCTATGCCTAAAATTCTTTGTACCTCATCAATATAAACAATACGATGATTTCCAATAATCAATTTAAGATTTGATGTACTCGCATTTTCCAACATTGCTCTTATTGCAGGATCATCACCATTTAGAAATAAATACTCCTTCTCCTCAAGTAATTCTTGAATCAATGTAGTTTTACCTACTTGTCTGGGTCCTAGTAATATAATTGCTTTTCCTTTAAAGAAATTATTTTTAATACGTTCGAATAAAATACGTTTTATCATATTCCCTAAAAATACATACTATTCAGGGAATATAATCGCCAATAAGTATATATTTTTAGGGATTAGACAATTTTAATCTTCATATTGTTTTGCGTTATCCTAAACTTTAAATGTAGGTATCCCATTGTGTTACAGGGCGACCACAAGAGTCGCCCCAACATGGCAACAGCATCATTAATTGTAAAACATAAAGCATTTAACGTTTTATCGGGTTATATGGGCGACTCTTGTGCTCGCCTGTGCATAAAATGATGTCACATTTGTTGATATACATGGTACTAATATTTACTTGATGGTTACCTTAAATTGAATGTTTTACTGAATTGCCACCAACATAATAAAGGGGTATTAATCGAAAATTGACTAATTTTTTATATTTTTATACATTGATAAGTATAAATTGAACATTTATGGAAACTTACGGTAAGATATTATTGATTGCAATGCCTGTTTTTTTAATTTTAGTGTTATTAGAAAAATGGTACGGCAAATTGAAGGGTTTGGATACCGTGCCTAATATGGATATGATTTCTAGTTTAACTTCTGGAGTAACCAATGTTACAAAAGATGTGCTTGGATTAAGTGTTACCATTCTTTCTTACGAATGGTTTGTTGGTCATGTTGCAGTGTTTTCTATACAATCAACCTGGCTTGTATATTTAATCGCGTTCATAGTTCTTGATTTTTCTGCATATTGGACACACCGATGGTCGCACCACATTAATGTTTTCTGGAACCGCCATGCCATTCACCACAGCAGTGAAGAATTTAATTTGGCATGTGCATTAAGACAAAGTGTTTCACAATTCTTTAATCTTTTCACATTCTTATTGATACCAGCGGCATTTGTAGGCGTTCCAACTCAAGTGATAGCAGTGGTTGCACCATTGCATTTGTTTGCTCAATTTTGGTACCATACACAACACATTGGCAAAATGGGCTTTTTAGAACACATCTTAGTTACACCATCTCTTCACCGCGTGCACCATGCAGTAAATCCAGAATATTTAGATAAAAACTTAGCTGCTATATTCATAATATGGGACAAATGGTTCAACACCTATCAAGTTGAATTGGATGATGTAAAACCAATTTATGGCATTACAAGACCAGTACAAACATGGAATCCAATTAAAATTAATTTCCAGCACTTATGGTTACTAATTCAAGATGCATGGAGAACAAAAAACATTGCCGATAAGTTTACAATCTGGTTTAAGCCAACAGGATGGCGTCCTGCTGATGTTGAAGAAAAATATCCAGTAGATAAAATTGAAAACATCTACAATTTTGAGAAATACAATCCAAAAGCTTCAAAATCATTACAAATCTGGTGTTGGATACAACTTGTAGCATTATTAATATTTGTAAGTTATTTATTTGGAAACATTGCACAAATCGGAAGTCCCAATATGTTCTTTTACGGAGCCTTTATATTTTTATTTGTTTATGCCCTTACCGAATTGATGGATGGAAGCCGATGGGCATTGTTGTTTGAAGGTTTGAAATGCATTGTTGGTCTTGGTATTATCTTCTTTACCGGAAGCTGGTTTGGAGCTGATAAATTATTCCCCTTTTCTACAATCTTTTTCATTGGGTATTTTATTGTTTCATTGGGAGGGACAAGAATTATGAATTATGAATTATGAATTGTAGGTAGTAAGTCATTAATTATTAGTTTTAGATACTTGAATGTAAAATAAAATTCAATTGAGTTTTCTAATTAATTCATAATTTAATTCCCAAAAAATTAACTCATAACTCATAACTCATAACTCATAACTCATAACTCATAACCCATAACTCATAACTCATAACTTATAATTTAATTTCCCCATGCAGCTCGGGAATAACCACATTCTTGAACCCTTTATGAATCAATCTGCTCTTAAAATCTTGTTGCACATCATATTCACCATGAACAATAAATAGTTGTTCTACGAGGTTGGGATTTTGACAAGCAAGAAACTGACACAAATCATCATAATCGCCATGGGCACTCATACTCCGTATTGCTCCAACTTCCGCATGAACTTCATGCTCTACTCCAAATATTCGCACTTCTTTTGCACCTGAAATCAACTTCCCCCCTAGTGAATGTGGCTCACAATAACCCGACATTAAAATACTATTCCTACTATTTTCAATCGCATTACTAATATGATGCTTCACCCTTCCTGCCTCTGCCATTCCACTTGATGAAATGATTACACATGGCTCGTTTCTATAATTTAATTTTTTAG
>CAMBYC010000187.1 GCA_945871875.1 Sphingobacterium thalpophilum | reverse complement strand
AATTCCTAATTCCTAATTCAAAAAATAATCCCTCAATCCTTTAATCAAGTGAATCAAGGTTAAGATAATAGTTCCCATCAATAGCCCCTAGCTTCAGCTGGGGGTGAATGATATAAGGGTAATGGCTTTAGCCACAGATAAAAAATTTTTTTTGTAGCACAGACGGGTGGGTAATATTGTTTCTATTCCACAATATTATTCTGCCATTTAGTTAATTATGCATTGTGGGTCAAGTATGGGTAAAATAGCATTGTGTAAAAAAGTACCTTTAAATGTATTCCACATTACACCACGAGTTGTTGAAATGGAAATTGAATTTAATGAAGTCACTACAGTATCTGGAATTGATACTTTGCCATTGCCTTCTTGTGTTACAATACTTTCATAGTTTTCTACGAAAAAGATGTTGTTTGTTGTAAGACTACCTAACTGAAAATCTTTCGATTCATTGAATATTTGAACACTAATGATAACTATAATAAACTTATTTTCTTGATTAAGTTGTATCTCCGTTTTTATCTCAAATGTAAATGCATTATTGTTTTCTATATTGAATAATAAAGCAGTTATATTGCTACTAATAAGTTCAATAGATCTGAACTGTATTTCGGCAGAAATAGCGTTAATTTTTATCTCAGACATTTGTTAATTTGATTTAGCTTTTAAAGAATTGTAAGGAACACCTACTATATGAATAGGATTCCATAGATTAAACTTATTAGTTTCAGGGATAATAAAATTGTTTTTAAGGTCCACTTCTGCAATTTTTGTAACCACTTGTATTGTTTTCTGATAGATGGTTTGTGTTTGCTGTGGTTGTAATAAATGTACCGATTCTACACCTAAGTGATAGGCAATTTCATCTAAAGTATCCATTGTAAAATTGTGTGTGCCACTTAACCACTTTGTAATAACAGAAGGTTGCTTTCCTAATTTTTTGGCAAATGTTGAATTGCTGTATCCATTTGCTTTCATAAGGTCATCTATTCTAAAAGCTAATGCAATTCTATTGTTGTTTTGTATTTTGTGCAATGGGTTGGCTTCTGCTAAAATTTTCTTTATAAGTGGACTGCTTACTCTTTTTGCCTTATTAATCTGCATCATTGTGTGTAAAGTTTAAGTTGCCAAATAATTCCATTCCATCTGTAGTAAATTGTATCTCTTTATCTTTTATACGTTTGAATATTTCCTTGCTTATTTGAATCATCATTTCTGCTTCTGCTTTTAGTTTGGGGCTATCCTGCCATCTTCTTGTTTCTTTTGTTTTGACGCCACCTCCGCCTAAAATCAAAATTGTTGAACCATATCGAATAGTATATAATCTTAGTTTTTTGCCTGGATTATCAAATAAAGCAACTAAACCATCTCCCGGTTTTCCTTCATCTGGCCTAAAAAGATTTTCTCGTGCACCAAATTTTTTCGTAATTAGTTCAATTGTGTTAAGTATATCCTCTATTTCTTTTAAATAATCTGTATAATGCTCTCTAACGAAAATGTCAAACAAAGTTTCATTTTCTCCTTGAGGGAGAATCGAATAAATCGTTGCTTTGGGTCCAATAAATTCTTCTAATTGTACAATTTCATAATTCACTTATAACAGAAATTAGTATACAAATATAATGCTATTCTTGGTAATATTTTACTTATAAGTGAATGAATGACAAAAAAGATGCAATTGGTATTGGTTTAATTCGGTTATAGTCCGTTTAAGTTATTGACCAATGTTATAATCTTGTCTTGTTTAAACGGTTCCCCTCAATAGCCCTAGCTTCAGCTAGGGTATAATATATAATGGGTAATCGGCTTTAGCCAAAAACAAAAATTGATTACAGGCATATTAAATTCTTTAATAATCTGTGGCTAAAGCCAAAACCTTATATAATTTAACCCCCAGCTGAAGCTGGGGGTTATTCAATTAAAAACCATGAATTTCTTAAATCATCCCAATTTGTAAAAGGGGCGACCACAAGGGTCGCCCCTACATGGCAACAACATTATTAAACGTAAAATTTAAAGCATTTAAAATTTTATCGGGTTGTAGGGTCGACCCTTGTGGTTGCCTGTGTTGAAATACTGGGTTTTATATTTAATAGGTGTAGAGGGTTACATTAAAATTAGAGATTACATAGAATTGAATGTTTTATTGAATTGCCCCTAGGTTCAGCTAGGGGTAGATGATATAAAGACATTGGCTTTAGCCACAAAAATTAATCATCGTAACATATAGATTTTATTAAGGCCTAGAATATAAATCACTAATCCCGCATTTCATACATTATTAAACAATCTTCTACCAAGGTACCATTATGATGAAATATACTTACCTCATCTAAAGCTATATTTACATGGTACTTGTATAATCTATTATTGCCCATTTTTAAATCTCCTGAGTGCCTTTCTTCAGTAATTTTCCGCCACCACCTTTTATTTAAAACTTGATCATATACCAATATCTTTCTTGGATATGTTATAAACAACAATAATACTGGCAATTTACTAAACTAGAACCAAGGTTGGTTGAGTAGTTACAAGTTAATCAATGGTGGGTAAAAAATCAGCCAATGGTCTGCTTTCTGCAATACCTAATTTAGGTTTTATTGCACTTGTATTTTTCCCGCCAAATAAAGCCCAAACGCCTTTGATTCTTATGTTTGCAAACCCTTTATTGTCAACACCCCTTTCAAAAATATTTTTAGACAACTCTGTTTCTGCAGCTGCCAATTTTTCTCTTGCTTGCAACCGTTCATTCAGGGCTATTCGTTCTTCCAGTAATTCTTGCTTTCGCGTTTGAACAGCAAAGTAACTTTGTGCAAATGCAATTTGTTCTTTCTTTGGATCACCATTTTGGGCAATTAAATAACAAGCATATCGGGTGAGCATGATATCATCAATTTGCTTTTCAGCTCCCGAACCTATTTTAACCATTTTGTTGACGTCAACGAAATGGTCATAAACCGCTTCAGCTGTGGTTTTACAACTTTCTTTTGCTTTATTAATTGCATTTATAAAATTGCGCCAGTCAGCATAACCTAATAATTCTTGTAATTCTCTCGCTAACCAATATTCTATACCATCTTGCTCATAAGCATATTGTTCAAACGTTTTGTTTAGTTTATTTATGGTTTCTTTTTCCATAGTATTTCTTTTAATTAAGATATTTTATTTATCAAATGAAATTAACCCCAATTGTTTCTGAATCTCATTTTCCAAGGATTTCATCCTGTTCATTTATACGTATAAAGTATTCTCTGCAATACACTCTTAGGCTTATTCATCACCCAATAATCTCAATTTACGCATTAGTAGTAAAAAAGTAATTTTGTGGCTAAAGCCATTTCACCACCCATATAAACCCCTAGCTAAAGCTAGGGGCTATTATAAAACGCCTTTCTATTTTCCTAATGCATATTTCCATCTAACTAAATTATAACATCTTGACTATCAATTATTTTTATTCTATTGTTTTTAGGCTTTGCTTTTAGCACTTGAATGCTCAAAATAGCAATACAAATGCTGCAGACAACGCCATAAATTGAAATTTGGGATAACAGTAGTACTTTCTTTTTTTTATTTTTATCATCACGGCTGAGAATATTTGAGGATAAGTTAAATAAAAAGCCCTAAATCGGTAAAGTTGAAAGACTGAAATACCTTTAATATATTTCAACTGCTCAGCTATCCTTTTCATTGTATTTTCACCATACAGTGCACGATCTGAACTTTTTTGCTCGTATTCAATAATTTGAAAACCAATAATAATGTTGCGCATAGTCACGGAAAATAGGTTTTATATCAACAATTGAAGTAGGGTAGATTAATTTGATGCTCCCGATATCTACATTTAATCAATCTACATTAACAATTGAAATCCTTTGGACAAATTGAATTATTATTTCATAGGGCTACGCCCTATGCTCTTGTATTGCGCCCCTTCGGGGCTTAGTGTCTCAGATTCTAGTAGCATTATAAACGTAAACTTAAACCCTTAGTTTAATATTTCAATGCCATTCAAAAGACGCTTTATAATGGAGGTTCCAAGCCCTGAAGGGGCGTAATATGTCAGCGATGGGCAACGCTAATCGGATATCAATATATAAATCCGCATTGGATTAAAGAATAACATTTATCTCTGATGAAAATTATTGTGCAAAAAAAAGATCCCGTAGAAACGGGATCGATTATTAATTAATCTTAAAAACTAATAGTTATGACTACTTCACAGAACT
>CAMBYC010000186.1 GCA_945871875.1 Sphingobacterium thalpophilum | reverse complement strand
TATTACAACAGACACGCCCAATGGAAACATTTTTGGAAACTCATGCCGTGGATGACAATCGGCATTTTGTTGGGTGTATTTGTGGGTAAAGATTTAAATGAAGCCGTTTTTAGAAAAATAATGGCTGTGATCATTTTAACAACTATTATTATTGTTTTAATGATGGAATATCGCAAAACAAATCAAGTTTCAAATCATCCTCTTTTTACAGCATCAACTGGATTGGCTGCGGGTTTCACTACAATGCTTGGAAACCTCGCAGGTGCTTTTGCCAACCTCTATTTTCTTGCCATGCAATTGCCTAAAAACGATTTCATTGGCACCAGTGCTTGGATCTTTTTGTTCGTAAACCTTTTCAAATTCCCTTTACAAGTTTTCTTTTGGAAAAACATCAATGCCCAAAGCCTGCAAATTGATTTGGTTTTAATCCCAGCCCTAGCCCTAGGCTTTGGCATCGGCTTATTAATTGTAGGTAAAATACAAGACGAGAAATACAGAAAAATAGTAATTCTATTGACTTTAATCGGTTCGGTATTTATGTTTTTTAAAAGATGATGATTTTCTGTAATGTAACAATAACTTATTCCAATATGTTTTGTTAACACAATAGCTTGTGGTTTATTTGCGTTTAAAACTTAATTTAAAGCAATCAAAATCTTAGATTTTACAAATACAATAGATTTTGTGTCAACCGAAAAATTACAAGTAAACAATAAAATTATATGGAAAAATTCTTCAACCCCTGGCACAATGTTAATCCAGATTTCAATAATTCAGATTTAGTAAACGGAATTATTGAAATCCCTAAAGGCACAAGAGCGAAATACGAATTAGACAAAGACAGCGGTTTATTAAAACTTGATCGCGTTTTGTATTCTTCAGTTTATTATCCCGCAAATTATGGATTCATCCCTAAAACCTATTGCGAAGACAAGGATCCATTGGATATATTGATCATCTCACAAATTGATATTGTACCGATGTGTATTGTAAAGGCAAAAGTTATTGGCGTAATGCGGATGCTTGATAACGGAGAAGCGGATGATAAAATCATTGCGGTTGCTGAAGGCGATCCAAGTGTGAATCACTTCAATGATATTTCTGAAGTTCCTGAACACTTCCTTTCAGAAATGAGGAACTTTTTTGAAGATTACAAGAAATTAGAAAAAAAGACGGTTGTTGTTGAAGAATTCCTAGGTAAATCTATTGCATTAGAAATTTTGAAAGCAAGCTTCGAAATGTATGAGGAAAATTTTGTAAGAAACAAATAAGTTTATTTTTAGACAACATAAAAGAGGATGAATTTTTAGTCATCCTCTTTTTTGTTTTTAAATCATAAATATTTGTTCAAATTATTTTATTTGCAATAAGCCAATTGTACATATAATCAAGCACTTCGAGTTCGATTGTTGTTTCTAAATCGGGATATTCACTAACTGTACAAGTTTTGCATTTCTGGAATAAGTGATTCAATCCATCAAATTTCTTAATCGTAAAATGCTTGTTTTTACCTTTTTTTAGAGATGATTCAATGCCTTTTAAGTTTGCGTCTGCAATAACTTGAATGTCAGTCCCACCATTTATAGCCAAAACAGGACATTTTAGTTTTTCGAGGGTTGGTTGTGGATTGTAGCTAGCAAAAAACTTCCACCATTTTGAGGATAGTTGATACAATAAAATTGAAGCAAATTTATCTGCTTCTGCTTTAGAATTTATTCCTGTTGTGGCTTTTACCCATTCTTTATTGGTAGATTCAAACCAGTTGTTTACCAATTCTTTTGCTTTTGCTAAAGCAATGGCATTGTCGGTATTTTTTATTGCAATTTCCATAAATGCTTTATACAAAGGTAAATATGCCGCGGTAGCATCTTTTGAAACCCCATTTGACCTTAATACGCCTTCGTTTTGCAAAACCATCATTTCGGTTATATCTATGCCCGGACCAGCCATTAAAATGATAAACGATACAGATTTGTTTCTAGAAGCAACTAGAGGAGCAATCAAACCACCCTCGCTATGGCCGCACAATCCAATTTTTGTTGTATCAATTTCCTTCAAACCTTTGGCAAAATTGATGTGCTCTTCTACATCTTGTGCAAAATCTTCAGATGTACTTTGGTTAAAATCACCGGTTGATTTCCCCATTCCTCTGTCATCTACCCTCAAAACTGCATATCCTTTCTTTGTAAAATAATCTGCAAGCACTGCAAACGGCTTGTGATTGAACAAGGTTTCATCTCTATCTTGTTTACCACTTCCTGTAATTAAAATGATCAATGGCGATTTCTCCTTGTTGCTGGGGTAAGTCAATGTAGCCCCGTACTTCAATTTTGTATTAACCCCTTCATAAACAAAATCTTTTGTTTGATAAAGGAAAGGACGCTTTGGAGTTTGTGGTTTTATAACAATCTTTTCAACTGTATCTGTGAAAATTTCAAGATTTAGAGGAAATTTTTGTCCAGATTGTGTCCAAAAACCTTTAAAAGCATTGGCGCTTGGCTGGTAAACACCTGAATATTTTGCACCAATTGCATTAATTTCAATATTCAAGATGGTATCAACAAATGTTGTGGATGAAGAATTGATGCCTTTTGCTCGCTGGGCAGGTACATCCCAATTGGAAATATAAGATTTATCGGTTTGTTGAAACAAATGTAATCTAAGTTCTAAAGCCTGTTCTGCAACTTTAATTTTCCCAGCCCAAGAGCCAATTTTTTGTTGGCTAAAGCCAATTAAAGAAATAAATAAAGCGAAAAGTATAAGCGTAGATTTATTCATCTTAATTTTTAAAAATTCTAAAGCGGGTTTACAAAAAATCAATTTTGTAAAAATATCATTTAACGCTAAAGTGTAGGTAAAAACTTTAAAAGAATAAACATTCAAAACTTGAATTTCAAAAACTTGAATTTATAATCAAATCGAGATACTGTTAAAAAATAATTTTTTTTAACTTTTTGCGTTTAAGCTTTGGCTGATTTCAACTATTTTATTGCGTTTATATATATAATTTTTTCATATATGCTATTCACTAGTCTCATTTTTCTTGAATTGGTATCCATAACATTCATACTTTATTATTTACCTCCATTATATAAGTTACAAATTCCATTATTGATTGTATCTAGTTTGCTTTTTTATGCCTATTATCAACCCATTTTGGTACTTTTGCTTTTGTTTTCTGTATCCATAAATGTGGTTTCAAGTTATTTTATTGTATATGGAAAAGTAGAAAGGCAGAAATTCTATGCTTATAGTGGAGTTATTCTCAACCTATCAATATTATTGTTTTTCAAATATTCTCCTCTAATTGCAAAATCATTTTTTTCTACAACGTCTGGTTCATTTGGGGAGTTTTTTATAACCTTACCACTACCAATAGGTATTTCGTTTTTTACATTTCAAGGTATTAGCTTGATTGTAGATGTGTACAAACAAAAATATACCAGCAATAAATTATTGGTACCAAAGTCATTTGTTTCACATGCAAACAAATTTTATTCTTTAAAGGATTTTTTCCCCAATTGATATCAGGACCAATTGTTAAAGCACATGATTTCATCCCGCAAATTGGGGTAAAAAAATTGAGTGATATAAATTGGGTTGCAGTATTCAAAATCCTCATATTGGGATACTTTCTTAAAATGGTAGTAGCCGATAATCTAAACCATTTTACAGAATCAATTGATGCCCCTCATTTTACAAAACAATCTACACTTTCGCTTATAACCCTCCTTTTTGGGTATTCTTTTCAAATATTTGCCGATTTTGCGGGCTACTCTTTAATTGCAATTGGATTTGCAAAACTTTTTTGCTACGATTTTAAAGACAATTTCAACTTCCCATATATTTCTACCTCATTTAAAGAATTTTGGAAAAGATGGCATATTTCATTGTCATCATTTTTAATGGAATATTTGTATTTTCCATTGGGTGGAAATAAAAAAGGGCAATTTCGAACATACCTCAATTTGTTTATTGTAATGTTTTTGGGTGGTTTATGGCATGGTGCAGAATGGAGATATGCCGTTTGGGGCTCATTTCATGGAATAGCATTGGCAGTGGAAAGATTATTGGGGAACAGTACTAAATCTCTAATTAACAATAGAATCTATAAGATTTTTAAAGGCTTTACTGTTTTTGTATTTGTTTCCATAGCTTGGCTATTGTTTAAACTAACTACTTTTACTGATGTAATTACTTATTTAGGAATGATTTTCAATAATCAAAACCCTATAAATATTGACAAAAGAGGTGATGTAGGTA
>CAMBYC010000185.1 GCA_945871875.1 Sphingobacterium thalpophilum | reverse complement strand
TCAATACTTCATCGGAGATTGTATTTTTACGATATTCCTCAAATCGTTGATTTATTATTTGCTCAAGTTCATTAAATTTGATTGTTACAGTTACAGAAGTAATTGATAATGGAGTACCATACATAGAAAAATTACTCTTCATCAAGAATTTTTTAAATCCACTCACTTTATCCAAATAAAGTTGTGGATTTTTTACAAAAATGAGCAATATTTTGGTTGATTTTATCTGGATTGTTTTAATCTCGGTAATATCCTCCCAGTTTATAAATCCAATACTTAGTGCATTGGTATTCTCAAATATTCCTTGATCACTAATAATTAAACCAAGTGATTTGTCAAAAAGCTTTTTTATTCCAAAGATTCCCGTTCCTCCAAAGAAAATAATGCCCAAAATTCCCACAGCTTTTGCCAATCTTGGATCCAACCTGTTTTGCTGATCTGCAATAGTGGCAAATAAATAATATCCAAGAATAACAAATAGCAAAGAAACTCCAATTCCGAGTAATATTTTCTGCTTACTTAAAGGGATTTCAATGGTATTCATACGTTTTTATTGTTTAATCAAATTTTGAAATTAATCAGGATATTAAAAGTTATATCAAATTAGAATAATCAATTCCTGTTTTAATAATTTCTTCAATAAATGGATTAGAAGTTTCATTTGCTTGAAAAGGATGAAGTTCAACAATTGGATATTTTTTTAAAATGTTTGCAAGTTGGGGAATATCAATTGACCTAGAACCAGTAAAACCCTTTGCCCAAATCGCCAAATCAATATCGCTATTATCGTTTGCTTTTCCTTTAGCATAAGAACCAAATAATATTACTTTTTGGGGCTGGAACCCCAAAAGAATCATTTCATTTAACAAACTTTTAATCCAATTTTCTATAATTGATTTTCTAACCATTCTAAAAAACTTTTTACCCTTTCAAATTGAAGAAACGTATACTCTTTTGTAGCAATTTTTTTAAGTGTATTTTTAAAATCAGGGTATCTAGCTTCAATATTCCAAATATTTACTACACTCAACAGTTCAAAATGAGCACTTTCCAAATGAATATCAGTTTCACTAGCTATTTTTTGTAGATCATGAGTAAAAATTGTACTATTATTCAAATTGTCTTTAACCCAATGTGCTTTAAGCATTTTCTCCAAACTGAGATGAAAGAAAAACAAAGCTGGAAGGTTTTTTCCACCTTCCATATTGTATTTTGCGGTTTCAAAATCATCTTTACTTAAAGCTTTCCAATAGTTAATATGCTCTTCTTTCGTCATAATGTTGAAATATTATTTACCATCCAGCAGAAAATAAATCACTTAATTGCTTCTGAAATTACATCACCCACATTCCCACTTGGCATTTGAATTTTCAACAAAGCAGCCAAAGTTGGTGCAAAGTCTGACATTGAAGTATTTTTAGTTGTTCTACCCTTATTGATTCCTGCTCCCATAAATACCATAGGAATATGTGCATCATAAGGATACCAGCTTCCGTGAGAAGAACCAGTATTACTTCCAGATAAATAACCAGCTTTCAATATGATTTGAACATCACCTGATAACTTTGGATGATATCCATTTAAGTATTTATTTTTTACCACTTCAGGCAACAATGCATCTTGTAAATGAGCAATATCAAAAGCATAAAAAATATTTGGATCCTTATTCAACTCTTTAATAAAATATTTTTTTACTGCCTCTAAATCGGCCCCTGCTGAATCAATTTTTTTGTAGTTTAAATAATATTGATAATTGTCAAAAGACTCCACAAGATTAGAAATCTTGAATTTTTCCATTGTGTTTTTTGCAGCAGCAACAGCAGACATACTCATATTTCCCCCTGGAATTTTTTTCTCTTTTGAGTAACCAGGTGCATGAGCAACACCATGATCGGCAGTAAGAAACACTGTATAATTTTTACCAAACTTCTTATCTAAATAAATAAAAAATGCTTCTAATTCTTTGTCTAATCTGAGGTAATTGTCTTCAACTTCAATTGAATTTGGACCATATTGATGTCCGATATAATCTGGGGAAGAAAAGCTAATGGCAAGAAAATCAGCATATTCATCGTTTCCAAGTCCTTCAGCTTCAATAGCTGCTTTCGCAAAAGAAAGGGTCAAAGTGTTTCCATGAGGTGTTGAAGAAAGTGCACCATAGTTTTTTCCAGCATAAGCAGCAATATTGTGCGGGAAAACTGGTTTTGAATCGGCACTTGATTTTCCTTCATAACTTTTATCGTCTTCATCACTTAAAACGTAAGTATTTATAGGATAAAGTGTATTCCAACCTAAATTAAACAAAGAATCTGGAGTCTTTTTATCATTAAAAGATTTTGCCCATAAAGGTAATTCGTTCATATAATAAGTACTTGAAACCCAATTTCCAGTTGATGCATCATACCAATAAGCTGCATTTGCAGATTGTCCAGCAGGTAAAATTCCACCTCTATCTTTAATTGCAATACCAATAGTTTTTGACTTAAAATTGGTTGCAATTCTTTGCTCGTCGCATACAGTTGTTACTTGTAAATTTTTAGGCGACATTGGTTGTGCATTTGGAGACCCTCCAATTGTTTTCACAGAGGCGTCTTCAGCACAATAAACCGATTTTCCTAAGCTTCTATCGTACCAATCGTTGCCCATAATTCCAGAAATTGCAGGTACAGAACCTGTATAAACAGTAGAGTGACCAGCGGCAGTAACGGTTTGTGCATAAGGAATATACGCATTATCGCAGCTAAATCCCTCTCTTACTAATCTTTTGAATCCACCAGAACTGTATCTTTTTTCAAAGCGATATAAAAAATCCCAGCGCATTTGATCCACCATTATACCAATAACAATCTTTGGTTTTTCAACTTTCTGGGTTTGGCTAAACGAAGAAAAACAGGTAATTAATCCAAAGAAGAAGCAAAGTACAAATTTCATAATATTAATAATTATATGTAAAGATAAATAAGTAGTGAATTGAATATCAATTTTAAGGAAATGATTACCGCAAAAGCTTTAAATTTGCAGATATTTTTTAATTCCATAACAAATAGAGAAAAAGATGGCGGATATATTTGAGAAATTATTAAAGAATCAAGGCCCACTCGGTCAACACAGAGAGCGTGCACATGGGTATTTTGCATTTCCAAAATTGGAAGGTGAAATAGGAAATAGAATGAAGTTTAGGGGGAAAGAGAAAATTGTTTGGAGTTTAAACAATTATCTTGGATTAGCCAATCATAAAGAGATAAGAAAAGCGGATGCAGATGCGGCTGCAACTTATGGATTAGCTTCACCAATGGGTGCAAGAATGATGAGCGGAAACAGTGATTTACACGAGCAATTGGAAGCTGAATTGGCAGCATTCGAACATAAAGAAGATGCAATTTTATTAAACTTTGGATATCAAGGCATATTAAGTTTAATTGATTGTTTGTGTGGAAGACATGATGTAATTGTATACGATGCAGAGTGTCATGCTTGTATAATTGATGGATTACGTTTACATCCTGGCCATCGATATGTATTCAAGCATAATAATATTGAAGATGCAGAAAAACAATTGCAAAGAGCTGAAGCATTAATTGAAAAACAAGGTGCTGGTGGAATTTTATTGATTACTGAAGGTGTATTCGGCATGGCTGGTGACCAAGGAAAATTGAGAGAATTGGCTGACTTAAAGTCTAAATATTCGTTTAGAATGTTGGTAGATGATGCACATGGATTTGGCACTTTAGGTTTAACTGGTGCCGGTGCTGGGGAAGAGCAAGGAGTTCAAGGTTCTATAGATTTATATTTTTCTACCTTTGCAAAATCAATGGCTTCAATTGGAGCGTTTGTTGCTGGTGAGAAGAAAATAATTGATTATGTTAGGTATAATATTCGCAGCCAGATATTTGCCAAAAGTTTACCAATGCCACTTGTTATTGGTAATTTAAAAAGGCTAGAATTGTTAAGAAATCAACCTGAATTGAAGGCCCAATTGTGGAATAATGCACTTCAATTGCAAAATGGTTTAAAAGATAGTGGATTTGATATCGGAAAAACGGATTCAGTTGTTACGCCTGTTTATATGAAAGGTGGTGTAGAAGAAGCAACAGCAATGGTTATGGATTTAAGAGAAAATTATCACATTTTCTGTTCAATAGTTGTTTACCCAGTAATTCCAAAAGGTCATATTATTTTTAGACTGATTCCAACTGCAGCACATACACAAGAGGATATTGAAATCACGTTAAAGTCTTTTAGAGAAACAAAAGCCAAATTAGACCAAGGAAGTTATAAATCAGAGGCAATTCCGGATATGGC
>CAMBYC010000184.1 GCA_945871875.1 Sphingobacterium thalpophilum | reverse complement strand
AAATTCAAAACTACTTTTGGCAGCTTCTCTACTATAACCTCCACCATTGCCGCTGTAACCTCCAGCATTACCGCTAATTAAATGTGCTTGATTTTTATGGGTAAATGTGTTAAACAGCGATGTAAAAGTGGCAGATTCTTGTTTCTCTTGTGTAAAAGGTTTTGCTACTGCATCCGTATGTTGGATAGATGCGTCCAAATCAAAATCCAATGCCGGTGTAATGCTGTATTGTGCCAACGCATGTTTTACGGCAGATTGTACAAAAGCATAAACAATCTTTTCGTCTTCAAATTTTATTTCTTGTTTGGTAGGATGAACGTTAATATCTAAATACGAAGGATCTAAATCGATAAAAATCACATACATCGGAAACGAATCTGGGGCGATAAGTTCCTGATAAGCGTTCATTATTGCATGATTTAAATAGGCGCTTCTGATAAAGCGATTGTTTACAAAGAAATATTGATCACCCCGTGTTTTCTTTGCTGTATCGGGTTTACCTACAAATCCTGCAATTTTGAGGTAATCTGTTTCCTCTTCAACATTGACCAATTTTGTAGCGTAATTGTTGCCCAATATTTGAATAATTCTGTTCTTTAACGATCCCTTTTCAAGGTGAAACTGTTCTTGTCCGTTATTGGTAAGCGAAAAAAAGATATTAGGGAAAGCCAATGCAACGCGAATAAATTCATCAATAATATGACGCAATTCTGCTGTATTGGTTTTTAGGAAATTTCTTCTTGCCGGAACGTTAAAGAAAAGGTTTTTCATGGCGATGCTTGTACCTTCATTGCAGGTACAATGCTCTTGAACCCTCACCACACTGTTGTCAATTTCAATATATGTGCCCAGTTCTTCGCCTTTTTTACGGGTTTTGAGTTCCACTTGGGCAACAGCTGCAATTGATGCGAGTGCTTCTCCACGAAAACCCATCGTTTTTATCCTGAATAAATCATCAATATTGGTAATTTTCGATGTTGCATGCCGTTCAAAACACATACGGGCATCCAATTCAGTCATACCTTTGCCATTGTCGATAACCTGTATCAACGCTTTACCTGCATCTTGCACAATTAATTTGATAACTGTTGCCCCGGCATCAACCGCATTTTCCAATAATTCCTTCACCGCACTACCCGGACGTTGTATAACTTCACCAGCTGCAATCTGATTTGCAATATTATCTGGTAAAAGTTGAATGATATCAGTCAAAATCGCCTAATTTTAAAAAATATAAATTTACGATTAATCTACGCTCCAATGTATAAGTTTTTCACTCCATTGCTCTTTTGTCTTATGTTTTTTTCCACATCCGCTCAACGTTTAAATACCAAATTGTCTAAGCAAAATTGGGTTGATAGCGTGTTTAAATCACTAAGTGATGATGAAAAAATCTCACAACTCATCATTGTAAGATTGTCAACCATCGACGGCAAAACGGGTAAGATTACATTTTTCGATAAAGATGTTGAAGCTTCGATTCAACAATACAATGTAGGTGGAATCTGCTTGTTTCAAGGTGGACCCGTGCAACAAAGCAGTTTGATCAATCGTTTTCAAGCGATTGCCAAAACGCCCATTCAGTTTTCAATAGATGCTGAAACTGGTGTTGGAATGCGTGTTGACAGTGTGCAGCCATTGCCAAGGCAAATGATGTTGGGAGCGGTGCAAAATCCAGCTTTGATATTTGATTACGGAAAATGGGTAGGAAAGCAGCTGAAGCGCATGGGAATACAAGTGAATTATGCACCTGTGGTGGATGTCAACAACAATCCAAACAATCCGGTTATCAATGATCGTTCATTTGGAGAAAACAAATTTAAAGTAGCAGCTTATGGACTTCAATATATGAAAGGCATGCAATCGGAAGGAATTTTAACCTGTGCAAAGCATTTCCCCGGACATGGAGATGTGTCGGTAGATTCGCACTTAGATTTGCCGGAAATTTATAAAACCCGCGAGCAGTTGGATCAATTGGAATTGTATCCATTTAGAGAAATGATAAAAGGCGGGGTAGATGCGGTAATGGTAGCACATTTGGCAGTTCCTGCAATAGATACTGCGGCACATCGAGCCACATCAATATCTTACAACGCCGTAACCAAATTGTTAAAAGAGGAATTGGATTTTAAAGGATTGATTTATACCGATGCCTTAGAAATGAAAGGGGTAGCAAAGTTTTTTCCAGGTGGATTGATTGCTGCAGAAGCTTTGGTTGCTGGAAACGATATGCTTTGTTTACCTCACGATATTCCAGAAACACTTGTCCAAACTCGTTTAGCCATTAAGAAAAAGCGATTGAGTTGGGCTGATATCGAACAAAAAGTAAAGAAAGTACTTGCGGTTAAATATGATGGTGGATTGGCAAATTGGCAACCTGTTGATCTCAACAATCTTGCACAAGACTTAAACGCCGAATCGCCCATCATCAGAAGAAAAATTGCCGAAGAAGCCATCACTTTAACTAAAATCGACAATCCTTCTATTTTCCCTTTAACACCTGGATTGCAAAAACGCATTGCCTACATCGCAATCGGCAGCAGCAAAGACAATAACTTGGCAAAACGAATGCGCCAAGATTACAATGCAGATGTGTTTAATGTAGATTTCAAAATAGACAGTTTACAAGCTTTGGAATTGATATCAACACTCACAAACAATTACGATGCAGCGGTGATTGGGCTTCATGGAATGAAAAGATTTCCTGCCGGTAATTTTGGCATCAGTAATAATGCCGTTCAATTGGTACAAAATATTCAATTGATTTTGCCCACAAACTTGTTTGTATTTGGCAATCCATATTCTTTAAAGAACTTCACCAACATCAAAAACAGTGTGATTTGTTATGAGGATGAAAGCATCATACAAGAAACTGCTGCAGATATCCTCAATGGATTAATAAATCCGAAAGGAAAACTTCCTGTAACCGTAACCAGTGGTTTTGAAGCAGGAAAGGGAATTGCTTTGGCTACAAAATCTACAGAAAAAGCAATAGCCCTTGAAACAAAACCCCGTTGGGAAAAACTAGATTCCATAGCGAATGATGCTATTGCTCAACATGCAACACCCGGAATTGAAATGTTGGTAGCAAAAGCTGGTAAGATATTGTATCACAAAGCTTTTGGGCATTACACTTACGACAGCACCGAGCAAGTAAACTTTGAAAGCATTTACGATATGGCATCGGTAACTAAGATTTGTGCAACTACATTAGGTGTGATGAAATTGTATGATCAAGGAAAATTAGATCTCAACCAAACCCTTGGGCATTATATTCCTTGGGTGCGTGGCACAGACAAAGCCGATTTGTTGATCCACGATATTTTGTTGCACCAGGCGAGGTTAAAATCGTTTATCCCTTTCAACAGAGAAACCATTGATACTGCAACAGGAATTCCATTAGCGAAATATTATGCAAAAACACAATCGCCAGAATATGCGTTTAGGGTAGCAGAGAATATGTATATGCAAACTTCTTGGCGTGATACCATGTATAAGCGAATGGCAACAAGCAAGTTAGAAAAGCCAGGGCAATATATTTACAGCGACAATGATTTTATCTTTTTAGGATTAATAATTGAAGCAATTTCTGGAATGCCCTTGAACGATTATGTAAGAAAAACCTTTTATGAGCCGATGGGTTTGGTTACTTCAGGATTTAATCCACGCAATAGGTTTCCATTGTCTAGAATTGTACCAACCGAGAACGAGCAGATATTTAGGAGGCAGTTGATCAGAGGAGATGTACACGATCCAGGTGCTGCGATGTTTGGCGGTGTAGCGGGCCATGCAGGTTTATTTAGCAATGCATCAGATTTATCGATGATATTACAAATGTTGCTCAATCACGGTACCATCAACGGAAGAAGGTTTTTGTCGGACACTACGATTTCAAAATTCACAGCTTATAGCAGTTTGATTAGCCGAAGAGGTTTAGGTTTTGATAAGCCTGAGAAAGACAATGCTACCAGAAAAGATCCATATCCTACTTTAAGTGCATCTCCAGAAACTTTCGGACATACGGGCTTCACGGGCATCGGGGTGTGGGCAGATCCAAAATCACAATTATTATTCATCTTCTTTTCCAACAGGGTACATCCAGATGGCAGCAATAAGCTGTTGAAAATGAATGTAAGGACGGCGATGCAAGAAGCAGCGTATAATATAATTATGAGTTATGAGTTATGAGTTATGAGTTATGAGTTGTAAGGGGTAAGTAGTAAGGGGGTATGAATTTATAATATTGGTTTTAAAGTAGATTTATTAACTTGAATCCCCAACTCATAACTCATAACTCATAACTCATAACTCATAACTCATAACTCATAACTCATAACTCATAACTCATAACTCATAACTCATAACTCATAACTCATAATTTATAATTTATAATTCATAATTATATTATACGCTGCTTCTTGCATCGCCGTCCTTACATTCATTTTCAACAGCTTATTGCTGCCAT
>CAMBYC010000183.1 GCA_945871875.1 Sphingobacterium thalpophilum | reverse complement strand
AATAAAGGTGTAACATATAGGACGTATGTAAATTACTGCAATATTAATAAACGCAAGCCCACAGACACCGAATTTATTAAAATGGATGACAACCTTTGGAAGTCTATTTTAAGGTCTTTGTATGTCGCTCCATTTCGTTTAGAAGAAATAAATTCCCAAGGTGTTGCAGAAATTATCTTTGAAGCTCATTGGGGTGGTGGTGGTAATGAAATGGAATTAGATTTACAAAGGTATTTGAGGGAAAAAGGTTATAATATTGCCGTTGATGGTAAAATAGGAAATGGAACTTTAGACGCTGTCAATAAATACACTAAATCACAAAAAAACGAAACGGATTTAATTAAGTATTTAACAAAGGAAAGGTTTGTTTATTTGAAGTCCTTGAAGGACTGGCCAACCTATAAAACAGGTTGGACAAATAGAGTTTTGGCAGTGGAAAAAAGGGCTTTAAGTTTCATAAAAAACAACCCTGTTAAAACGTCTGTTGCTGGTGGTGGTTTATTAGTTGGGTTATTGGCACTTGGTGCATTCTTTAAAAACAAAGCCTAAAATAATTCGGTTTGATAACTTTGAGCATCCATAACGGGTGCTTTTTTTGTTTTAGGGGCTTGTATTTCTTCTTCTTGCTGATTATTTGGAAATATATCATAAGTTGTGCCAGCATCTTGGAAACGTCCCATGTGATGAGCCACGCCAGCAATTACTTCAATTACAGCATCACAGTTGTGGGCATATTCCTGGGATCCGCGAAATTTACCATCTTTGGTTGCTTGTTGCACGGTTATGAATGAAGTTCTTGGATTAAGTGCTTTTAATTCTTCAATTTGTTCTGGTGTTATTTTCATGAAATTGACCGAATCGATAAACACAAACAAAAATTGATGATCTTCTAGTATTTGCTTAATTGATTCAAAATCCCGAACATTTGAAAAATGCAAGTTTTGATTTGACAAGCCAAACTCTTTTAATTTTTTTTGCAAAGTATATGAAAATCCTTCTTCTGCTGCCACATATAAAGTTAGTCCAAATTCTTCAGATACATATTTTGCCATTTGTGTGCAAAAAATAGATTTTCCGTTTTTAGGTTTACCAAATACCATTGCCGAAAATGGAACAGAAGGCTGCCCCATTAACTCTTGAAAACTACCTTCAAATGGATAATTTTCGTAAGAATATTGTTGCAAATCATATGAACTCATTATACCAGATATTGTTGATTCAGCAGACCTCTCTCCAGCTTGTAATTTTTCAAGCTCAATTTCTAGTTGTCCAATCTTTTGATAAATGGACATTTTTTGCATATCTGTTAACGGTGTTGAATTTCCTAGTTTCCATCCCACTATTCCAGCTAGTATGGCCGGAATAGCATTGCCCGTATAAGCAGCCGCTATTCCACCAAAACCAACAGCCGCACGCAATTTTGCGGGAAACATAAGTTCACTTTTTAAATTACCGATTGCGTTTTGATACTCTAAAATTTGAGCTTCTAATTGACCGTCAACATCCGGATCATTCAATTCATCTAATGAAAATTCCATTACTTTTTCAGTATTACCCACATTACAAAAATTCCAAACAAGGCATATAAAAAATATTCATTTATGCGCGATGATTCTTTTTTTTCCTTCCATTTAACATACTCCTTTGAGGGTTGAATAATGGTTTTTGAAATGTTTGTGGTACATGGTGGAACTTTGGAGTAAACGTAGATTTTAGAATCTCTTTTGATAATTTTTGTATTTTCAAAAAAGAAAGAATCCGTGTTTTTAATGATATTAAAAACTGTATCAATTGATTTGCCTTGTTTGATAATAACAGTATCAATTTTTTGACTTTCAAGTAACCACGGATTGCGAGTGACCAAACAATTAAACTGAGATTGCACAGAGCAACCACTAACAACAACAGCAAGCAAACAAGCAAAAACAATTCTATGTTTAACATTTTTCATAATTCATTTTTTGGTTTATCTTTTGATAACATAAAAATAATGGCAGCCGGATAAAATAAGCCCATTTCAGTAAGTGTTGCCTTTCCGTATGCTACCAATGTAAAGCAGCACACCAGTATCCCAATGCCGATACTGGTGGTTTTCCAATTTTTAAATATTCGGTTTATCATTTCTTTTTTCATTTAATTTTTTAAGAGATATGGCAACAGCCAAAACCAAAGATATAAATTGTAGTAATGGCATAAAGGCCACAACATATGAGGTAAGTGTTGCACTCCATACTATGAAATATTCAACTGTTTCTCTACGATTGCTCATATTGTAACAATTTCTATCTGGTTGGGATAAATTTCGTTTAGTTCGCTGTAAATTGCATTTATTACGGCATCTTCAATACCTTCTGTAACATTTAACAATATGTTTGTAAAACAGGTGTTAAAATCTGTTATCCCTTGAATGGGTTGCTTTCCTTCGCTAAATGCTTGCAGACTTGGAAATACAGAAACGTAAATTTGAGAATTAATAACACTGTTTGTTTGATTGTTGAAATCAAAATTACCAGTATTTAATGTACAGATTGATCCAGTCGGCAAGGTTATGCCGCTAGATATATTTATGATTGAGTTTATTTTGATTGCTTTCATAGTTTTAAGGAACTAAAGTTAATACGCCAGCGTTTGAATATATTGAGCCTGTTGGCAAACCAGCAGCAGACGTAGGGGTGCCAGTTAAAATGATAACACGGTCAGAACGTACTTCCATAGCTGTTGAACCGGCACTATTTTGAAGTTTTAAAATAGATGATCCAGAAGTTGTTCCAAGTGATTTAACGTCTAATCTGGCACCAGGAGAACCAGTTGCAGATCCTATATATACTCCTGCAGCGCCATTTGGATTTAAATACATATCATAATAAGCAGTCATTGAAGAACCGCTTATACTTTGTATATAACCAACTCCACTGGCTAATGTTCCGATTCTCAAACCATTGTAATTTGTAGCTCCTTTGTGTCCAACAAACATTGAATTTGCAAATCCGGCAGTTTCCTTTTGAACGCTAAACATTTCAGATGGGGCATTTGTTCCCACTCCAAGTCGTTTGTTTGTATTGTCCCAAAATAAAGTAGCATCCGCGCCCAAAGAGCCAGCATTGTTAAACTGAACTTGACCAGTTGAACCAGCCGGAGCAGCAGAAACTGAAATATCTCCAGATCCCAGTAACGTCGTTCCGTTTATGGTTTTTATGTTTGTTCCAGAAACTAAAGGCACTTGAAGTTGTGTGTTTCCCGGACCTAATATTGTGACTCCGTTAATGGTGTTTATATTTCCACCAGATACCAACAATTCTTGAACGTCTAAATTTCCAGCCCCAAGCAAAGAATTAGAATTGATTGTTTTTATATTTGTTCCAGATACTAAAACAGCCTGTACAGCCAAATCGCCAGAACCTAACAAAGTAGTGGAATTTACAGTTTTTATATTTGTGCCAGATACTAAAGCCGCTTGTTTACCATTGAACGTGGACCAATCTGTATTGGATAATTTACCAGTGTTTGCAGCACTTGCAACAGGTATGTTCAAAACAAATGTTCCAGCCGTTGTAATAGGTGATCCCGTTCTGTTTACGTCCGTTCCAGATGTTCCTAAGTTTAAAGCTACGCTGGTAACTGTTCCGGATCCACCACCACCACCGCCAGCAGATGCCGTTTCGATTTTAATTTCACTCATGTAACAAAGATACAAGTTTTTTAATATACAAGAAATTGTTTAAATTTGAAAATGATTAAGAAAATCGGAGAGATACCAGTAGGTTTTAAAGGTAAATTATATGGATTTCCTTTTGTGATTAAAGCACAATATAAAATTGATGGATCTATACAATCATTGATTGTTTCAGATGCCGGAGATATTGCCATTAATGGTAAAGATCCTAAAGAAAAAGTAAAGGCTAAAGATATGCTTTTTAATATGATCAAAAATAGTGGTTATCCAGATCGAGAATCAGAAGGTAGATACTACGACAAAGCAGTAACAGAAGTTAAAAAGAGTGTAGGTAGGTTAATTGATAACTTATATTCTGAAACTGCAATTGAAAACAAAAAGCAAAAATCTAAGCCAGCCGCAAAAGTTACACCAAAATCAACTGTTAAAAAGATTGTTAAAACCGTGGTTAAGACAGCTCCAAAACCAAAAGTAATTATTAAATCAGCTCCAGCCGCAAAATCAACTGCATATAAACAAACTGGATCAAGTAATAAAAAGGCAGATTTAGCACGAAAAGCAATGGCACCAGGAAAACGTACTAGTGCAAGCGGTAAGATTTATACCGAAAACAGAAAAAATAGAACGGATAAAAAAGGTAGTAAAATATAACCCTAACCACTTATCCACAAATTATCCACAAACCTAGGCGCGAATTGTTCGCGCCTTTTTTTTTGCCTGGTCCAAAACCCAACCCCCAAACAAAAACGTACTCATGCACCAAATCCAAAAATTAACACGAAAACCTTTCGCGTAATCAAT
>CAMBYC010000182.1 GCA_945871875.1 Sphingobacterium thalpophilum | reverse complement strand
GCGAACTTAGTGAACCCCGAATCAACTGTAGATGGGAATTAAACCGATCAATTGGAAATATTAATCCATAAAATTGATTATCTTGACTGTCAATAATTAGGCTATTGGCAAAACAAAATTCTTTACTGGGTTGATCGAAATTATAGATGTGCCTGAAAGATCGGCTGGCAACACTATAAGCCATAAGTTCAAAATTATATGTAGGATTTACAGTCTGATCTCCCGTTTTACTGCCATAGCCTCCGATAATATAAGCGGTATCAGTAGCAGCATTGGTGCCTAAAGCTGCAAGATAACGGGGCATAAAAAAATCACCATTGGTTTGAAGGACTTCCCATGTATGATTCTTAAAATTATATCTTTGAACAAGGTTTTTGTAATGCAGCATGCCATAACCTCCAATAATGTAAAGAGCACTGTCAACATTTGAAATAAACTTATTAGCCTGCCAAAATTCTGTAAGCTTTGGTTTTTCTGAGAAATTTAACTTCCAAGCATTTTCTGTGGCATCATAGGGTGATACAGTTTTTTCGTCTATAAAAAAATTATACAACCTGTTAAATCGGTCATCAAAAATTGATTGATTACCTGCAGGTAAAGACTGCCGGCTTTTTAAAAGTTTCGTGCCTGACAATTGATTTGATTTGAAAGAAAACCTGTACAATGTATCAACTGAAATAATAAACAATATTTCATTTTTTTTATCAAATGCTATGCTGGGAGTAGCTGTGGTTTCAACTGTTTGAAGCTGTTTCCAACGAATATGTCGGGGTGCAATCCAAATGGGATTTTTTATTTCAGCAACTTTTTTTTCAACTACATCAAATGCAGTGTTACCAATTGTTTCCGACAAAGGAAAAAAGTGTTTTCTCTTTTTGTTTTCTACAATATTGATGTCTTTAAGATGCATAGGAGGAACATCAATTGTTTTATATCGTTCCAAGTTGTTTGTTCCAAAAAAAACTTTACAACAAGTTGTGTTGGTAAAATTTAGTTTGCCTTTGGTTATTAAACGATTGTTCAGTAAAAAACTCACCTCCATCTGGTTTTTATCAAACCTGATTTCACAATGATTCCATTTGCCAAAAAGACTAGAAGAATCGATTTTAAAAGCATAAGAAAAAGAATCTCCGATAACAAAATTAAAATTTCCAAATTTATCTATAGATACAATATCTATGTTCTGGTTATCGCTAGTTATTAACCTGATTACATATCCAAAATAGGCATTTAGACCAGGTACAAATTTTAGATCAAAAAATATTTGAGTTTTCTCTTTTAAACATAGGGGTTCTCCAAGTGTAAGATTGAGAGATGTTCGTTTTTCAGGTATAGCTTCATGACTAGTAAATTGCAATCCATAAGACTGGCTGTATAAGTCACCGGAAAATAAAAGCAATCCTATTATTAAGTAAAGAAAATTCTTCATATCAATCAATCAATTTCATAGTATAAATATATTGTTATCCGACTAACTTACAAAAAAGACATTATTTCTTATAAATGTTGCTGGTTCTACATTTTAATTTTGAGTTGTAAAGCATAAAGTAAGTCTTTGATCAAAATTGAATTCACTAGCATTTTGATTCCTGCTTTTTTACCAACCTCCAGCTTTCGGACAGCTGGTATAATATAAAATTTAAATAGGTACATAGAGTAGCTATTGATAATATAAAGCCCTATTAAAGTATCATTTCTTATAAAAATATCCGAAGTAATATTCTGCTTATTATCGTAATTTTTTGTGAATAGTTTGTGGTTGCTTTGATAATTTATTTTTTAAATAAAAGAAAGTTCTTGTGAAAAAAATGACTGTCCGACAGCATCAGAAGATTTGTTCATATCACTCTTTTGGGTGTGGTAACTGCTGAGATGATAAAGGAGGAACTTGATATATACGGTATAACCCCCAATCCCTAATAGATATTCAGTTTGTACGGAATCATCAAGCCAGTATAGTATTAGGCATTTCTATTGTGTAAATCTATCTAGAATATAATTTTTAAACATCCCCCCACCAGGTTGCATCTTCAAAGACAATTTCTCTTTATTAAACAATTGTTTTACTTGTTCTGGAACCTCAATCGGTTTGCCAATTCCCCGCTCCACTGCTGCCGGAAACTTAACGGGGTGTGCCGTTTCAAGAAAAAATCCGCTTGCTGCTTGATGTTTTTCAAGAAATCTTTCCAGCGCCAAATAGGCCACCGCCCCATGTGGATCTAAAGTATAGCCTCTTTTTTGATAAACTGAACTTATGGTTTCAATGGTTTCATCATCTGTTATGCGATAACTTTTTAAATTGTTTTTCAACGCCGGAAACGAGTTTCCAAAGATTTGCATAATTCTTACAAAATTACTTGGATCGCCTACATCCATCGCATTCGAAAGGGTAGGAACAGCCTTTGTAACATTATAATTTCCTGTATTCAAATAATTATAAACCACATCATTTGCATTTACAGCTGCTATGAAATGCTCTATTTGTAATCCCCCAGCTGCTGCCATCATCCCCGCACATATATTGCCAAAGTTGCCGCTAGGTACCGAAATTACTGGCGGAACTTTTTCCTGCCACTGTTGCAATGCCATAAAATAATACAACTGCTGCGGCAACCATCTCGCTACATTTATTGAATTGGCTGAAGTTAAAAATATTGCAGATCTTATCTCATCATCCGCAAACGCCATTTTTACCATGCGCTGACAAGCATCAAAATCGTCCATCACCTCAATGGCATGTATGTTTTTTCCATAAGTAGTAAGCTGTAATTCTTGTACTGGACTAACCTTCCCCGATGGATACAATATCACAACGTCAACACCCTCCACATCATAGAATCCATCTGCCACTGCTCCTCCCGTATCTCCGGATGTAGCCACCAAAACCAATACCCTCCCCGTTCTCTCTTGAGAAAAATATCCCAAACACCTACTCATAAATCTCGCTCCTACATCCTTAAACGCCAATGTTGGTCCGTGGTACAATTCTAATGATGCAATTTTGTCTGTAATCGGCACCAATGGTACCCGAAAAGAGAGCGTTTCTTTTATAATGCCTTCCAAAACTTCTGGCGGAATACAATCTCCTACAAAGGGTTGCATGATTTCCATTCCAATGCTTGTGGGCGATTGTGTTTTCAACGAAGCAAGGAAATCTGGATTGATTTGTGGAATCTGTTCAGGGAAATACAATCCTTTGTCGGGAGCTTGTCCCAACAAAGTGGCTTCTCTAAAATTTACCTGCGGCGATTGTTTATTTAGACTGAAATATTTCATTGCGTAATTATTTTTACACCTTCTGTATTGATTGTGGTTACATAAGTGCTATGATCAATACCAATGCGGTTGTAAATGGTATTCATTTCTTTTTCTACATCCTTTGCAATGGTATGAGAAGTACTCAACATAAATATTGAAGGACCAGAACCTGAAATACCACCACCAAGAGCACCCGCTGCTTTACATTGCTTTTTTACTTCATCAAAACCTGGAATTAAGATACTCCGAACCGGTTCTATGATGAAATCTTCTAAACTTCTTCCAATTAATCCATAATCACTTTGTAAAAATCCGGCAACCAATCCGGCAATATTTCCCCATTGTTTGATGGCATCTTTCAACAACACTTGTTTCCGTAAAATTTGACGGGCATCTGATGTTTTTACTTCTATTTGTGGATGAACAATGGTTACATAAAGTTGTGGAGAACTTAAAGCAACAATATCTAAGGGTAAAATACTTTTTATGAGGGTTATTCCACCGAGCAAACAGGGTGCAATATTGTCGGCGTGTTTTACGCCTGAAGCCAATTTTTCTCCGTTCATTGCAAATTGGATTAGCTCGTTTTTAGAAAACTTGTTGCCCAACAAAATGTTTGCAGCTGCAACAGAACCCGCAGCACTGGCAGCACTTGAACCAATACCACTTCCCGGTTTGATATGCTTTTCAATGGTCATTTCTAAACCAATGGGAAATTCCAACGCATCCATCAAAGACAACAACGCCACGCCAGCAACATTTTTCAAAGGATCTTCTGGCAATCCAAAATTATCAACATTCCGAATCGCAAGTCCGGGTTCTTCTTTGTATGCTACGGTCATGGTATCGTAAGGTTCGTTAAGTGCCAAACCAAGTATATCAAATCCACAAACCAAATTGGCTACAGTAGCTGGTGACGCTATTGTAACAGACTGAAGTTTATTTTTTTCTACGTTCATAAATTAATGTATCCGGGTTTGATATTAACCAATTGCTCTAATGATATCAGCAAATACGCCACTTGCAGTTACATCAGCACCGGCACCTGCTCCCTTAATTACCAATGGTTGATCTGGGTAACGATGGGTGTAAAAGCGCACAATATTGTCTTTCCCATATAAATGATAAAAATCATGTTGTGGGTCGATGTGTTGTAATCCTACACTTGCTTTTCCGTTTTCTAAGCGGGCTACAAATTTTAATTTATTGCCTTTTTCGTTTGCAGATTTATAAAGTGATTGAAA
>CAMBYC010000181.1 GCA_945871875.1 Sphingobacterium thalpophilum | reverse complement strand
GTACATATTGTCAAAAAGTACGCCTTCCTTTGCCATTTTTGAGAGATTCGGAGTTTTTACGTCGGGATTGCCGTAGGGTTCGCAATCAACAGAAGTCATATCATCTGCTAGAAAAAATAGAATGTCTGGTTGTTTGTAAGTTACTCCAGGTTTGGATTTTGGTGTAGATGTAGAAGAAGAAATTAAAGCAAATCCTAAACCTAAAAAAACGATGGAAACCGCAAGAAGTTGTAATAAATTTTTAGAAGCAAAGCGAATCATACTAGATGGATTAATTCAAAAAAGTGAGAGTAAGATATTGATTTTCGCGAAACATTTAAGGTTTCTGGAAAGATTAATTCAGACTGTTGGTTTATTGGAAAGATTAAAATGAGGGGGGATTTTTAATATTATTGCAAGTTGCATTTATTCATCCCCCAGCTATATTAATTAAGAATTAAGAATTAGGAATTAAGGACTTGATTCCTAATTCCTAATTCCTAATTGATATAGCTGGGGTTTATGATACTCGAGTTAGGCTTTAGCCACAGTCAAAGATGGATGTAAAAAGTAGGTTAAAGGATTAGGGCTAAAGCCCATTTAGAAATATTCATAGTCCCCTAGCTGAAGCTAGGGGCTATTGATTAGTTACCTTTAAAGTAAATGGTTTCATGGATTAAGACATCATTAAATAGAAAGGTGTTCTTTCAATAGCACCCAGCTATATTAATTAAGAATTAAGAATTAGGAATTAGGAATTAGGATTTAGGACTTGATTCCTAAATCCTAATTCCTAATTGATATAGCTGGGGGCAATTCAAGGGTTTCCTTTAATGTATAAAGATTTACAGGATAAAGACATTATTTATTTATGAATGTTGGTTTGAATTGCCCTCAATTAAAACATTTATTAATTAGGAATTAAGGACTTGATTCCTAATTCTTAATCCCTAATTGATATAGTTGCTCTCAATTCAAGGAATTCAATTATTTAAACGCCTTCCAATCAAAAACAATTGGTGCCAATTTGGATTCAATGGTTTTGCGGTGGGGCTCAAACCAAGTTGGAAGTTGCAGTTTTTCTCCTAATTTAGATTTGTATTCGTCTACCTCAAACCCAGGTGGATTGGTAGCTACCTCAAACAATATGCCGCCAGGTTCTCTGAAATAAATACTGTGGAAATATTGACGATCTATTACATGAGTAGGTTGTACTCTGTATTGTTGTAACTTTTGTTGTATTTGTTGCAATGTATTGTCGTCGTTGGTGCTGAATGCTAAATGATGAACAGAACCGCCACCCTGCAATCCTCGCAAACGCTCAGGTTCGCAAACAACATCTACCCATCCGAAATTTTCATTTCCTGCATTGTACCTAAACCGATTGCCCCGCTCCGCTACCAACTTGTGGTTCATTCCTTCTACCAACAATCCGGCTGTTCTTTCATACCCATCTTCCGAAAGGGTAATGCTATGAAATCCTTTAATGCAATGCTCTTCTTCCACATTGCCATAAGTAAATCCAACACGATTGTCTTTTGCCGTTGCAACCAACTCAATCCCCATTCCATCAAAGTCTTCCAAATAGATAAACGCTTCTTCAAATCTTTCTTGCGGCTGCGTAAACGAAATATTGAATCTTGTTAGCCTTTCCATCCAATAGCCTAAACTGTTTTCTGGAATGGAAAATGCAGTGGTAGTCATCTGCCCTTTCCCTTGCCTGCCTCTTGGAATGCCGGTATAGGGAAAAAATGTTAATATGGTTCCTGGTGTTCCACTTTCATCTCCATAATAAAGATGATACACTTCAGGAGCATCGAAGTTGATGGTTTTTTTTATCAACCGCAATCCTAAAATGCCGGCATAGAAATCTACATTTTTTTGTGGATCATCTGCCAAAGCCGTTATATGATGTAAGCCATTGATTAAATTCATTTAGATTTTACCGTTTTTAATTTCTTCTACAACAGCTGGATCTAATAAAGTTGTAGTATCTCCAAGATTTTCAGTTTCGCCTTCTGCAATCTTTCTTAAAATTCGGCGCATAATTTTACCACTTCTTGTTTTAGGCAATCCGCTTACAAACTGGATTTTATCGGGTTTAGCAATTGGTCCAATAATTCTGCTAACGGTAAGACTAATGTCTCTTCGAGATAATGCGTCATCACCATCTGGACCTTGATAAATTACAAATGCGTATATTCCTTGACCTTTTATTTCGTGGGGATAGCCAACTACAGCACTTTCTACAACTCCGGTATGCATATTGATAGCGTTTTCCACTTCGGCGGTTCCAATGCGGTGGCCGCTTACATTGAGTACATCATCAACCCTTCCCGTTATGCGGTAAAAACCATTTTCATCACGATGACAACCATCTCCCGTAAAATACAATCCAGGGTAGGTGCTGAAATAGGTAGATTTACATCTTTCATGATCGCCATAAGTGGTTTGTAAAATAGACGGCCATGGGAATTTTATACAAAGATTACCGCTTACATTGTTGCCGGTGATTTCCTGCTGCTTTTCATCAACCAAAATAGGTTGAATTCCAGGCAAAGGAAGTGTGGCATAAGATGGTTTTGAAGGCGTAACACCTGCGAGGTTGGAAATCATACATCCACCCGTTTCTGTTTGCCACCAAGTATCAACAATTGGACATTTGTTTTTACCGATATGTTCGTTATACCAATGCCAAGCTTCTTCGTTGATAGGTTCACCAACGGTTCCTAATATTTTGAGTGAATCAAGTTTTTTATTTTCAAGAGGTTCTAATCCAAAGCCCATCAAAGATCTAATGGCGGTAGGAGCAGTATATATAATATTCACTTTAAATTTATCTACAACATCCCAAAATCTACCAGCATCTGGCCAAGTGGGAACGCCTTCAAAAAGTAGAGAGGTAGCACCAGCACTTAAAGGACCATACACAATATAACTATGCCCGGTAATCCATCCGATATCAGCCGTACAAAAATGGACATCACCGGGTTCGTATTGAAACACATTAACAAAAGAATAATTGGTGTACACCATATAGCCGGCACAAGAATGCACAACACCTTTCGGTTTGCCCGTGGAGCCAGAAGTATATAAAATGAACAAAGGGTCTTCAGCGTCCATTTCTTCTGCTGGACAATCAGGATTGCCCATGGTTTCCACTTTTTTGATTTCGTCTTCCCACCACAAATCTCTACCTCTGATCATTGAAACTGGTGTGCGGGTTCTAGTAAGCACAATTACTTTTTGCACAAAATCGCATTGAACAAGAGCATCGTCGATAACCGATTTAAGCGGAATTTCTTTGCCACCACGAAAAGCACCATCACAAGTAATAATAAAACTAGCCCAAGCGTCGATCAATCTATCTGCAATACTTTGGGCACTAAATCCACCAAAAATTACGGAGTGAACAGCACCAATTCTGGCACAAGCCAAAACAGCGATAGCAAGTTCAGGCACCATGCCCATATAGATACAAACCCTATCGCCTTTTTTAACGCCATTGTTTTTAAGCACGTTCGCAAACTGCACCACTTTGAAATGCAATTCGCGGTAAGTAAGCACGCGGTGATTGTCTTCAGGATTATTAGGTTCCCAGATGATTGCCGGGGTGTTTGCGTTTGTAGCCAAATGTCTATCCAAGCAATTTTCTGTGATATTAAGTTTGCCGCCGATAAACCAGCGAGCAAAGAAATCTTTAAAATCCCATTCTAAAACCTTTTCCCAAGGTTTTTTCCATGTAAAGTTTTGAGCAATTTCTGCCCAAAAGCCTTCAGGATCTTCAACACTTTTTTTGTAAGCAATTTCGTAAGCTTCGAAAGATTTAATTTGATAGGGATAACTCATGGCTTTAAGCAGCATTTAGTATTCAAATGTAAAATATTTTGAGGCGGATAAGTATAAAATATGTTCAATCAAAAAAAAATAATACATTATTATTTTAAAAGGCCGCTTATTGAAAATTATTTGTTAATTTTTGCACCAACTTTTGCTTATGACACAACAGCCTAAAAACAATATTTGGAAAGTAATCGGTGCTTCATCGGTAGGTACATTAATAGAATGGTATGATTTTTACATTTTCGGCAGTTTAGCAACCGTAATAGCAAGTCAATTTTTCCCCAAAACCAATCCAACAGCTGCATTATTAAGTACATTAGCCACATTTGCGGCAGGATTTATAGTAAGGCCATTTGGTGCATTGGTATTTGGTAGGTTAGGAGATTTAGTAGGAAGGAAATATACCTTCTTATTGACGTTGGTGTTGATGGGCGGTTCTACTTTTGCAATAGGGTTGGTGCCGGGATACGATCAGATAGGATTTGCTGCACCAATTTTGGTATTGCTGTTGCGATTGTTGCAAGGTTTGGCATTAGGCGGAGAGTATGGAGGAGCGGCGACTTATGTTGCAGAACATGCACCGGCCAACAGAAGAGGATTTTTTACTTCTTGGATACAAACTACAGCAACTTTAGGATTGTTTTTATCGCTCGGAGTGATATTATTAACCCGTCACGGTTTGGATGTAGATCCAGCAGAATCCATTAAAAAGTTCAACGAATGGGG
>CAMBYC010000180.1 GCA_945871875.1 Sphingobacterium thalpophilum | reverse complement strand
GTAGTTTATTGCTTTTAGAATAAGTTTCTGATTGAAGAAATGTAAGTTTGGGAGATGGTTTAGTGGATTTTTTATAGGGGGGTGATTTTAGAGCTATGGGAGCAGTGGTGTAGCGGACGAGAAAGGTATGGTAATATGGTTGCGTATTTCGTATTGTTTGGTTTTTAAAAATACAAAATACGCAATGCGTGAAATGGGCTTAAATAAAGATTAACCAATATGTTATGAAAACTACATAAAAAGAAAAGTTGCGTATATTAATGAGTTATGGGCAAGTTAAACAAACACAGCGGTTCAAGCCAGGCTGACCACCTTTATTGACAGACAAAAAAGTGGAGACAAGTAAACCACTTTAAAAAAAACAGGGAGTATTCTAAAAATCCATAAGAGTAAGAATAACAATTATAATTTCGATCATGAATAAGATATTACTGATTTTAGGAGTATTAGTATTAATTTTTTTTAATGTAAATGGACAGTCCAAAGTAACATTCAATAATAAAAAAATAGGCGAATTGGGCTTAAATATGGGAATGATGTATGGAGTAGAAGAATTTCGACCAACTTTTCCGCTCATATGGAAAGACTTTAATCCAAATAGCGATGAATATTCATTTTCTGGTTACTACACTCTTGATAAAAGCTCTGACAATGAAAATAAAATTCTCAACGGTGAAGTAAAATTAATAAGACTTCAAATCCAAGTAGCAGAAGGCACTTTAAATATAAAGGAAGAATTAACTTTTAATTTTAAAAATGGTGAAATGAATGGCCCGACAATCTATTCGGAATATTCATCTGAAAACAACGGAGAAACTAAAGAATCAGACCTCAAAAATGTAAAATGGCAAAAAAATATTTTTATTACTGCAAATTATAATTATGTGGATGGAACTTATAAAAGCATAAATTTTCTAGAAACGAGAGATTGGGAGAAAACCAAATACACTATATCACAGGGAACCAGCAATGATATCTCATTAGACTACTTTAGAACAATAATAAATATAAATACAGCATTGCCAAACGCAAAGCCGATTTTCAAAAAGATTAAATACTGATTTGTTGATTTCAAATAACAATTCATTTGTATGAACAAGTAGAATTAAACCAATAATAATGAAGCCTGCCCATAACAGCACATTTGCAATAGGCGGGGTTTCGTGCTCCGCAGACACTTTTGTGGTTTAATAAAGTTTGTATCTTCGCATTAACATTTGTGGTGAAAGGCCCGCCCATCGCAAATCTGCAAAACGTTATAGGGCATTGTTAGGACGACACCAAACCGACAAATATGAACGTTGAAAATAACTTTTTAGTAATCCGACACTCTATCCGTGAAAAAATTACGGACGTGAACGACAGTTACCGACAACGACTGACCGAAGAAGGAATTGAACTCGCCAGACAGTTGGGCAAGACTCTTTCAAAACATTCCGACAATTTTACGTTCTATCACAGCCCCGTTCCGAGATGTGAAGAAACAGCCAACTCAATCAAAGAAGGAATTGAAAGCCAAAACAAAAATGTTTTTAAAGTGACAGCATTTGAACCTTTAGGCGGGTTTTTCAATAGGGACTTTAAAACCATTGCGGACTTGTGCCACCAAGCGGGACACGAAAAATATTTGCAAGACTGGTATGGAAATAAAGTTTCTCCCGAAATTGTTATGCCTTGCTCCGAAGCAGCAAACTTTATGTTTAGTGAAATCACAAATACAAATCACGAGAATACAACAAAAGTATTCATAACACACGACTGGAATTTATTTTGCTTACAATCGCTTTTCAAACAATCAGTAGCAGAAATGGAAATCCCAAATTATCTTGAGGGTATAATTATTTCCAGCGACAAAAAAACTTTTAATCCGTTTAAGCAAGCGCACTTTATAAATAACATCTAAATCCATTGACAAACATTTATTTTGAACCTAATAGACCAACAAAATTCATTAGTCATAGATGTTACATACAACTGTAACGCAAAGTGCCATTATTGTCAATGGGGCGACAGCAAAACGCCTGGACGAGTAAGCCAACCTGACGAATACATTTACATTTCACACGACACTTTAAATCATTTACAAACCGACAGAATAGTTTTTTCAGGCGGTGAGCCGCTTTTACGACAAGACCTTGAAAAAATAATTACACACTACAAGCCGACAAATGTTTCTTCAATCGTTGTAATTACAAATGGTTTTCTGCTCACCCGACAAAGACTTGAAAGTTTAGTAAATGCAGGTTTAACCGGCATTGCGTTTTCCATAGACAGTTTTGAACCAACGACAGCGTTTGAAACAAGAGCATATAATAAAATCCAAATTGAAAAAGTAAAATCAAATTTTATTCTTGCTCTTTCTCTAAAAGAAAAATACAAACTTGAAATTGGAATCAATATTGTCGTTTCCTCAGCCAACATTCAGAATAAACAAATTGAGAATTTAATTTCTTTCGCAAATGATTTCCCCCTTGACTGGATAAAGTTCCAACCAATATTTGATGACGGTTATGTAGGAGCAAATGCTTCGCATTTGCTCCTATCATCCCTTCATTCTGGACTTATCAGAACAATCGGAAAATATATTTTAGCAATATCTAAAGCCGAAACAAATCCTATTTCTTTTTGGAACAGCTTAGCCGACATCTTGGAAGGCAAAAAACTAATCGGAAAAACTTGCGGGCTTGACACAAGACAGGCAATAGCGCAAAAAGGAATAATGAAAATTTGTTCTTGGATAGATTATCCAACTTACGACTTAACAAAAAAAACATTTGCCGAAACACAAAAAGAATTTGCAATTATGAAACCCGACTGCAAAACAGGAACATTTTGTTATTGCTTACAAAAGTTATCGCATAATTGGACAACAGAATAAATATGACTTCAATAGATGTAATTATACCTTCTTACCGTTTACAGAGTGAATATCTAATCCCGACAGTTCAGATGGAAATTCCGTCAGAAACAAAAGTTCGTTATTTAATAATTGCGGACAATCCGCAAGCAGAAATTCCGAATGACTTCAAAAGTTTTATAGACAATGATAAGGTTATTCTATTTCGCAACGAGGAAAATCACGGTGCGCATAAAAGCAGAAACGTAGGGATTGACAATTCAACAGCCAACTGGATTCTATTCATTGACGATGATGTTAAGCCATCGAAAAATCTTTTGCAGACTTATGTAAATGAAATAAAGGAAAGACCAAACGAAGTTGGTTTCTTCGGAGAAACTTTATTCCCTGAACCAATAAATAAATTTACGAGAGGTTTAATTGCTTGCGACATTCTAACTTTTTTCTTCATCGCTGGTTATTACAAAGAATTAAAATGGGCACCGACAGCAAATGTTTTAATCAAGCGTTCAGCAATTGGCGACATACGTTTCAAAGAAATATTTCCAAAAAATGGCGGTGGCGAAGACATTGATTTCTTCTTACAAATTTATGAAGTAACAAAAAAAGAATTGCAATGCCTGACAAATGCAAAAGTTTTTCATAGTTGGTGGTACAATGGAAAGAGAAACTACATAAGGTTTATGCGTTGGTCATACGGAGACGCATTGCTTCATACAATATTTCCGCAATACACTTATTACAATTTTCCGAACGTAATTGAAAGTTTAGTTTTCGGAATTACTTTTAGTTTAATTGCTTGTTTTTATTTTGGCTCTATTCTTCCTTTGCTTTGCGTTCTAACAGGAATTGTAATCGGAGAATTTTTAATTGAGTTTATACGAATGCTTGTAAACAAAGGACTTTATCAAAGTCAATATGCTTTTGAAGGCGCATTGGTAAGAGCATCCAACGACACGGGACGACTTTATATGCAGTTAATAAAACTGAAAAGAATAAAAGGAATCTGCGAACGTGCCGACCATTTTTGTGACGGTAAACACATCGCATATCAACGACTTTGGGCTGGACTAAAATTCACGACATATTTAATAATTTCCGCAGGACTTTTTTATGTAACGCGACAATGTGTAAATTAGCAGACAGAAAACAACGCCCTATAACAGCACCTTTGCGTTATGGCGGGGGAAGTGGGAATATAAACAGTTGTGCAACTAATAAACATTGTGCGGGCAGACAGTTTAGTGTTCCAAATCCGCCACAACGCAAAGCTGCAAAACGTGTGTGACCTGAACAATAGCACTTGTGCTGTTGGTGCTTTAAAACAGATGAGAGAAGGCCTCTCAATAACGACTTTCAGGAGTAGTTATTAAACCACCTTATGCTGCATCTATTGGCAACGATGGTGTGGTGAGCGATAAGGAAAAACGGGAATTAGAATTTCTGTAGGCGCGAATACAAAGAGCTGAATGAAAGTGAACCAATGATGAAGCCTCGTAAGCGCAAAAGGAGTTGTCAAAAATGGGTATTTACGTTTGTAACCATTACAGCATGTGTTGGATACCTGATTACTGAACACATGGCAACCCTCTTTTAGTTGGCAGGACTTGTATTTAGGATGAAGAGCCGTGTGAAAGGAGACTTTCACGTACGGTTCTGTGGTAAGGTGGAGGTGAGATTCCACTGCCTGACCCGATTGCCTGCAAACCTTTTATCACCCCAATACTGACAAAACAGCTTTTAGTAAACTTAGACAAAATCTTAAAT
>CAMBYC010000179.1 GCA_945871875.1 Sphingobacterium thalpophilum | reverse complement strand
AAGGCAGCAAGAAAATGGCAAACAGTAGTAGATTTTTTTTCATTGTCGTTGTTTTTTATATGGTTGTTTGTTTTTTACTAAAGCAATTGTTGTGTACTTTTTTGATTTATTGTTTAAAGAATTTTCCAAAATAACTGTTTTGACCAACGTTGATTTTTACAAAATATACTCCTTGTTTTAACCACCCAATTTGTGCATTGATTTGCTTATTAAGTTGGCTTACTGTTCCATTGCCTAACATCACTTGCCTTCCCGCAACATCCATCACCTGCATCACTGCCATTTCCCCGGAATTGGGATAGTTAATGGTTATCTGCCCCATAACCGGATTGGGATAAATGGTTAAACCATTTACCATTGGCACAGAAACATTCACCATCACCACATTGGAATAACTCACCTGACTATTGATTGAATTTGTTTTTAACCGGTAATAATTATTGCCCAACAATGGCTTAACATCCATCGCTTGGTAATTAATGGGTGTAGTACTGTTTCCAGCCGCAGCTACCGTCAATAATGTTGAGAATACTGATCCATTTGCAGAACGCTCTACCGTAAAGTCTTTTGCATTGGTTTCTGTGGCTGTTTTCCACCGTATATCTACCCCACCGCTAGCAACAGTTGCAGTAAAATCGGCAAGATTTACGGGTAATGCATTTAATTCGGTAATAGATATTTGATTGATTCTTAATGATTCATCTCTTAAATCACCCGAATTGCCTAATCCCCTATAAATACCCCATTTCGGCCTTATAAAATCATTGTCGGCCCTAATGGTAAGTATATCGTTATTGGTATAACTCAACAAAGTTGTACCATCACTTACTTTTTTCAGTACTATAGAATAGGTTCCACGGGTTCCAATTTTTATAGTTTCAGTGGCTTCTACCCAAACATTTTCAAACAAAGAAAGATTAGCAGTTACCGGCTTAGTGGTACCTGATGTACCAGATAGCACATAAATAAGTTCTAATTTATTTGGACTTCCTTTACGAGGTGTTAAGGTAAAGATTGGATCACCATCATCCCCATTTACAGCTTTTATTTGATGAATATGTGTAAAACTCGCAGATGGCTGAAATCCTGTAGGGATTTTAAACCGCCATACATATTTAACTGTTTCCCCTACCGTACCTTTTAAAACATCTGGGGAAGCATCATAGGTTTTAATCTCCACACGTTGGCGATCATTATAAATACATCGATCATTATCTTGGCTTACATGTGCATAGAACTCAAAAACATATTCGCCCAAATCATTATCATAAACCTCCGCAATATGTCTACCAAAACTAGCATGTCCAGAGTATGGATAAGTTGTACCAGAAGCCGCACACTCACTATGTTCAACAGCGTTAGCACCAGGCGCCAATATGCTATTGATGAGTTCGTAAGTATTACCAGGGCCATCGGCTTTTAATATAGCCGCTTGTGCCTCAGTAATTACCGGCAAACCTAAACATAAAATAAGTGACCAAATTTTCATTTAAACCCTTTAAAAATATTTGTTATGAAATTGATGATTGATTTGTTCAATTCATTGTTTTTCTCTTTGGAAAATTTACCGTGCAAACCACCTTCTACGGTTTCAAACTCAGTATAAACTCCGGCAGCCAATAATTTTTCATGCAAATCAACCGATTGTGTGTAAGGTACTGTTTGGTCTGCATTGCCATGTACAATAAAAACTGGTGGACTTTGTTTGCTTACATTATACAATGGTGAAACCGATCTTACAAATGCAGAATCTTTGGCTTTCGCTCCCAGCCATTGTGTAGCAGATTTGCTGGTAATCATCGGACCATAAGCCCAATCCCAAACATCTGTTATTCCATATTTATCAATAATTGCAGCTACCTTAATATTTTCAACACCCATACAATTGGTATCAAACTTGTGGTTGTTGCCCAACAATCCAGCCATCAAAGCAAGATGTCCGCCAGAACTACTTCCTTGAACTACAATTTTATTTTTGTCGATATTGAGTGCATCGGCATTTTTAATAAGATAAATCAATGCACAACGAACGTCTTGTATGGCTGCCGGTGCTGTTGATTGTCCAGTTAATCTATATTCAATATTTGCAATAGCAAAACCTGCTCTAAAAAAAGATGAAAAACCTGTTTGGGATTCTTTAACCCCTTTATTCCATCCACCACCATGGATGTTGATGATGATGGGTGTCGTTTTACCGGCATTGGGGGGTAAATACAAATCCATTTTGCCTTCCCAGTTGTTCACTTTTGTATAAACCACATTCAAACGTGCTATAAATCCCGCAGGATAATCTACAGCTTTATATGCTGTATCGCTGTCTGATTGTGCCATCACACAAAAAGGAATCATCAACATCAAAAAAACAAGTAAATTTCTATTGCTCATAGTTGAAAATTAATGAATTGTTAGCAATATCATAAAGATTTTAACCAATAAAATTACAAATACTTAATATTTACTTAATAAAATCTTCGCGCATTGGGCTAAATACATCCAACAACATTCCAGCTTCTAAACAAACCACACCATGTATCAGATTTGAAGGAACAAAAAACACATCACCTGCATTCAAAACTTGCTTCTCTCCAGCAACTTCTACCTCAAAAGATCCACTATGCACATGAGAAATTTGTGTATGGTAATGGTGGTGTAACTTTCCAATAGCACCGGTTTCAAAATCAACTTTCACCATCATTACACGCTCATCATACGCCATAATTTTTCTGCGTACACCGGCATCAACTGTTTCCCACTCAAAATTACTGTCTAAAATAAAAGAATTCACCATCTCATTAGTACTCATACATCCTATTTGTTAATTGTAAAAATTTTATATTGTCTTGGTGTTTTTCAATATGCTATAATTATTGCTTTTCGGCATGTATATTAACTTGGTAAGGACCCTTCCATTGAAATTTCAAATTGTCATTTGAAAAATAATGTAAGTTTTCAGGATTAAAATCTTCATTGGTTTGAGCAATCCAAATTTTGTAATCAGGCAAAACCACCTCAACAATGGTCATTTTCTCGTTGTTTTGTATGATATTTATTTTTTTTACTGATGGATATGCATTGCTAGAAAACTCATAAACAGGATCGTATTTCCCATGAATTTCCAATACGTTTACAAAACTTTGATTGTTTCCATTTTTTCTGATGATGAAAGCCGGCTCGTGACGCAAGTTAAAATTTGGATCATTTGCACCCGAGCGAGTAAAATAAATTGAAGCAGAATCTTGTACCAAACTGGATATTGTATAATATGTATTTCCATTTAAAAAGGTAAACTGTGCTAAAGTGTCATTTACTTTTGCTGATGCTTCTTTCCACAAAAATTGATATCCATTTGCTTTGCCTAAAGTTTCTTGCTTTTGGGTGTTGGATTGATATGGGAAAGAAGCTTTTATAAATTGTCCATTGTATTGAAAAGGCAAATCGTATTGGTGGTTGTTGGCAGAAAATGCATTGAAAACATCAACCAATATTTTTTTACCAGAGGGCAATTGCAACATATATTCGTTGCGTTGCATCCTAATGTCTTTGTAAGCATTTACTTCTTTAGCTGCAACCACTTGAATTTCAGGGTTTGAAATATCTGAAAACAGTTTTTCAGAATGATATTTTTCTCCCACTTCGCCATCACCTTTAAAATGACTGGTTTCATCTGCTACCAAGGTATTGTGTGCGATGGTTTGTGCGGCATAACCTACATTTTCGGGGAGATATCGTCCACCATATTTTTGCTCAATGCCAATAAACCTTGCAGATCCATAATCTGTTAAAATCTCATTGCCTTTATCAAAAAGATTGATATTGAGTTTGTCAAAATGCCCGTGCGACATTCCATGGGTAGTATATTTAAAAATCAAACTTGAAAGATTTTCATTCTTTCCGTTGCGTAAAATACTTATTCCAGCAGTTGATCCAGAATCACCATCTACACTTTCTAATGTTTTGTATGGGAAATAGGGAGATATATTTTGGCTTTCTGCAATTTCTTTGGCAATCGCAACTCCACCTCTATTAAGCATTACCCTATTTTGTTTTTTGGCAATCGTTAATAAACCATCATTGCTGCCATAGACGTCTCTAGCGATATCAATTGCGGTAACCAACTCGGTAGAAGTGTAATCTTTGTCTTTGATGGCGTCATTGATTGGAAAAAACACGCCGTTTGTATTTGTTTGCTGCAAACAGGTGATTAAAGCTTTGTATAAAATTGAATCTCTATGTTCAAAAATTTTGAGTGATGGATCTTTATGTTGTAAGGCTGTAGCAAACAACATGTAAGGCAATATGGCATACCGTAGATAATAAGGACCTTCAGTATAATAGCCATCAGGTGAAAACAAATGATCCATTTGGGCTATAAAACCACTTTTTTTGTCTTTTTTACTGCCATACAAAGCAACATCAATATATTCTTGGTTGTTGCTAGCTATTCCAATCATACCTACACCGGCACAAGCCCAAACGGCATGGTTGTGCAACAAATCAAACCAATCTGGCATTTCTTTCAGAAAATAATCTACCTCTGGTTTAAAAGCTCCATCTTCAATGATTTTCTTCTCTTTAGGCAAGCAAGCTTCGTAAATTAAATCGTAAGCCATTCCTGCATAAACCATCCAGTTGGCGTCGTTTAAAGATTGCCAAAATAGATGTCCGGGCGTTGAACTGGTTGCCTGGGGATGTTTACCTAAAGTGGGATTGAGTTTTGCATATTTGAACAACATATT
>CAMBYC010000178.1 GCA_945871875.1 Sphingobacterium thalpophilum | reverse complement strand
AACTCAATTAAAGCAACAAATGTGGCTTATTTACAGAAACTGATTAATTGGATACAATACAGACTTTAGAAATAAACCATGGGCAGGTGTTGAAAAATCTGCTTTTGATGAGTCTTTAGATTCAATTATAGACCTAAATTCTTCTAAATTAATTTTCCCTTTCCCAACCATTAACATTGTTCCAACCAACCCTCTTACCATACCCCGAAGAAATCGGTTTGCTCTTACATTATACACATACCCATATTCTGTTTTTTTCCATTCTGATTCTTCTATCCCGCAAATGAATGTCCTAACCTGTGAATTTTTCTTTGAAAATGCAGTGAAATCTCTCGTTTTTTTTATAATATCAGCAGCCTGGTTTAAAACAACTAAATCTAATGGATATGGATAATACCAAGATCGATCTTCTAATAAGGGATTCTTATAGGCATGAAGATAATATACATAGGCCCTGCTTAAAGCATTAAACCTCGAATGGGCATCATCATCAACTTTCTTTATAGACAAAACTGCTATATCCCTTGACAATATAGAATTGAGATTATATATAATATTGGGAGAAATTAAATTGGGTATATCAAAATGGAAATAATTCTGCAAAGCGTGAACTCCAGCGTCTGTTCTACTTGATCCAGTTAAAGATATTTTATTTCGCATTACCAATGATAATGCATGTTCTACATCGGATTGAATGGACATGGCATTTTGTTGTATCTGAAACCCACTATATACTGTGCCTTTATAACATACCTCTATAAAATATCGTGGCATCTAAGGTTTCTTTATGAGGTTTCTAAAATTTAAAATTTCTTGTTCATCATTTAAAAACCTTTCTAAAATTTCAAAATTCTCAGGATCTATTACATTATTATAAGCAAGTTTAAAAAAATTAAATTTGTCTTTATCATTTAAAAATATGAAACTTAAATTCCTAATTTGAAGTGTTGAATAACACTTCTGTCTAAATTCTTTTCCAGCAAAGAATAGTACTTCATTTTGATTATTCATCAAAATCATTTTTCTTCTAAATAAAATCAAATCTCTTTCATCAGCAACAATTTTACAAACAATTTTAATTGACTTTTTTGTTGTATTGGAAGTATCCACAATTTTAGCTGAAATCAATTTATTTGAATCTGCTAAATTATTATTTAGCTTATTGGGTTTAATTGAAATTGAATCAATTGACTTTAAATTCCCTTGAGTTTTTTCACTATCTATCAAAATTCGCTTTTCCTCAATTTTATTTGTGTCTTTAAGATAAACATCATTTTTGTCAAATGATGGAACTAATGGAACACTGTCGCTTTTTTCAATTGAAGAATTTATTAGATTTTTAGAACTATCTAAATGAGTTTGTAAACTATCATTTGGAATAATATCTGCTATCAACTTATGATTGCTGGTATCAATTTTAACATCTTCTGACTTATGATTATTTTGTAAAGAGTCAATATCAATTTTGGAACTATCTTTTAACCCAATTATTGAATAATTAGATATAAAATTGGAATCGGGAAATATTGTATTTGAATCTTTAGCAACTTGTTGGTTAAAAATTACTGTAATAGTATCAATCTGTTTTTTTGATTGATCAATAAAAATCATTTTATTTTTATCTTGATAAATCAATTTGACAACTGAATTTGTTAGAGATGCAATATTTAGCGGAATTGATTGAGCATTTGGAACTTTCGGCTGCACAATTCCAGTTTTTACAATGTTGTTTGAATTTCTTATTTCTTGATCGTTAACCGCATTAGCGAGTTGCTTAGAAAATACATCAAAAGAATAACTAGTGGAAGTGTCAATTGAAATTTGTTGATTATCAATTTTTATTCCATTTATTTTGAACTGATTAGATAAATCAACCAGTTGCCAATTGTTTTCATTTATTTGTTGTAAAAAATAATTACTGCTTATCTTGTTTCCATCAAAATTAAACTTGAATTGAGTTAATTGTTGCTTAGAAAAAGAAATTGACAGCACACAGGTTGTATCAAATGATGGAAAAAATAGAAAGCCATCTTCGGAAGATGCTATAAGCTTACCATTAACGTCAACATAAAAAAGCTGTGGAGGATTAATTTGTATAAATACATTTTGCTTATTCTGTGCCTGACCGATAAATGAATAAGCTAGGAAACAGCTTATTAAAAAGATGCGCATTATACAAAACTAAGTTTTAAACAATTACACAGATTTAAAATACTCGATTTTTAATAAAGTATTAGTATCTAAGTAGAAAAAAGATATAAAATTTATACAAAGGTGGATTAATTACCAACTTCCACCGGCACCACCGCCTCCAAAACTACCGCCTCCAAAACCGCCAAAACTACCACCACCACTATCTCCACTACTTGAGCCACCGCCTAATGGAAATCCAATGATAGGAGGTATACCATGAAAACCTCTCCTACTCATATAAGATCCACCGCCGCCATTCCGATTTTTAATACTAAGTAAAATAAATATAATTATAAAAATAATTATTCCTAAAGGAAATTGATTTTTTTTATTCCTATTCGCATAACCTGGCGGAGCCTTGTATTCTCCTTTTATTGCAGCAATTAAATCATCGGTGCCCTTATTTAATCCTCCGTAATAATCGTTCCCCTTAAAATTGGGTACAATACTAGACTCAATAATTTGTTTAGCAATCATATCTGGCACAGCACCTTCTAAACCATAACCCGTTGCAATAAAAACTTGATGTTTTTCAATTGACACCAAAACAACAATACCATTATTGAATTCTTTATTTCCAACACCCCATTTCCTTCCCAACTGGTATGCATAATCTGCAATTTCATATATGCCAGTATTACCGACCAATACAACAGCAATTTGGTTAGAAGTAGTATCATCATAAACCTTAAGTTTTGATTCTAAGGCATTGATTTGATCTGGTGTTAAAGTAGACGTAAAATCTACTACCAATTTTGGTGGATTTGGAGCTGCAGGTAATATCTTCTCTATTTGTGCATTTGCAACAACAAAACAGAATAATAATATAGGCAATAATAATTTTTTCATTAGCGTCCGAATACTATATCGTCGGGCAATTCATTTTTATCTGATGCCTCGTCGAATGGAAAATGTGTGTATAGTGCATTGCCAATATCATTAACAATGGTGATTATACCCTCTACAAATTGTGTAGCATTAAAAGATTGAAGTATTTTTTGAACTTCAGACAACCAAAAACCATCACCTAATTTAAGATGGATTCCTTGATCACCTAAAATAGCCAATTGTTTGTCTTTGTGAGCGATGTACAACAAAACCCCATTTCGATCAGCGGTTTTTGTCATTTCAAGTTGGAGAAAAATTTCTTTTGCACGATCAACAGGATCTACATATTTGCATTTTGATTCTATGTAGATCCTGATTTCGCCACTGGTTCTTCGCTCTTGGGCACGAATGGCTTCTACAATCAGTGTTTGTTCTTCTGATGTGAAAATACTTTTTTTATTACCCAAAAATGAAAATAAACCCAATGTTTGTGCTTTAAATATTAAAAATTCACTTTAGGTGTTTTATCAGCACCAACTTCTGCAGCAAAAAATCCTTTTTCCTTGTAACCAAATATTCCTGCAAAGAATACATTAGGAACAGTTTTGATGCTTGTGTTATACGTTTCAACTGCAGCATTGAAATCAACTCTAGCTGCGTTAATTCTATTTTCAGTTCCTGACAACTCAGCCATTAAAGATTGAAAGTTAGCATTTGCTTTTAAATCAGGATAATTTTCAACAGAAACCAACAATCTGCTCATTGCTCCAGACAATTGTCCTTGTGCTTGTTGAAACTTCTGAACGTTTTCAGGGGTTAAATCGTTTGCATTGATTGTTGTTGAAGTAGCTTTTGCTCTTGCCTCAATTACTTGGGTTAAGGTAGTTTGTTCAAAATTTGCAGCCCCTTTTACGGTATTTACCAAATTAGGAATCAAATCTGTTCTTCTTTGGTATTGATTTTGAACATTACCCCAAGATTTTTTAACCGCTTGGTCTTGTTGTACAATACTGTTGTAACCACCACAACCACAACCAGCAAGAAGAAGAATTAAACCAAGAACAATGTAAAGTCCAATATTTTTCATAACAAATTTTTTAATTTAAATAAATTGATAATAAAGTTAGGTTATTGTTTGATAGCTGCAATTCCTGGAAGTTCTTTTCCTTCAAAATATTCTAGCAATGCTCCCCCACCTGTTGAAACATAGCTCACTTTATCTGCAAATCCGAATTGATTAACAGCAGCAACACTGTCTCCACCGCCAATCAATGAAAATGAACCATTTTGGGTTGCTTCGGCTACAGCTTCAGCAATTGCTTTTGTTCCTGATTGGAATTTCTCCATCTCAAACACACCCATTGGTCCATTCCACAATATTGTTTTGCTTCTTAAAATCACTTTTCTAAAATCTAGTTTTGCTTGAGTTCCAATATCTAAGCCCATCCAACCTGCGGGAATATTAAAGCTTTCGCAATTGTTTGTATTTGCATCTGGAGCAAACTTATCAGCAATTGTGCTATCAATTGGCAAATGTATATTAACTCCTTTTGCTTTTGCTTTCTCTAACAAATCAGCTGCCAACGTTAATCTATCATCTTCACACAATGAATTACCAATTTGTTTGCCTTGGGCTTTCCAAAAAGTATATGCCATCCCTCCGCCAATTATGATATCCGTTGCTTTATTAAGCAAATTTTCTATTATCAAAATTTTATCAGAAACTTTTGCACCACCAATAATTGCTGTGAATGGATTTTCAGCAACATG
>CAMBYC010000177.1 GCA_945871875.1 Sphingobacterium thalpophilum | reverse complement strand
CAATTGGAAGGGTTCAAAAGTGAATCGTATCAACGTTACCAAGGCGAAAAATTGGCTGCAAGATTTAATGCGTTCAGTTATGTTGCTCTATCAAAAAGCATGGATGCCCACAATGTTGGCAGAGGAAGAAATGGCATTGTTAAAGCTTTGCATCGCATCAAAGCAAAAACATTGGTAATTGGAATAGATACGGACATCTTGTATCCGGTAGAAGAACAAGAATACCTTGCAGCAAATATACCCGGTGCTGAATTAGCGATATTGCGTTCATTGTATGCACACGACGGATTTTTATTAGAAATAGCTCAATTGGAAAAATTGATAACAGACTTTATAAACGATTAAAAGTTAACGACTAAGACAAAACATGGAAACACATAAACAACTTACAATAGGACTATTCGGATTTGGCGTGGTGGGCGAAGGATTGTATAAAATCTTACAACAAACCCCTTCATTAAAAGCATCTATTAAAACAATAGTTATAAAAGATGCTTCAAAAAAAAGAGATGCTCCAGCAGCATTATTTACAACAGATAGAGACGTAATCTTAAACGATCCAGAAATAAATGTGGTGGTAGAAGTTATCAATGATACAGCTGCTGCTTATTATATAGCCACAACTGCACTTAAAAACGGAAAATCTGTAGTAAGTGCGAGCAAGAAAATGTTGGCAGAAAATCTCCCGGCTTTATTGCAATTGCAACAAGAAACTAGACAATCTTTATTGTATGAAGCAGCAGTTTGTGCCTCTATTCCGGTAATTCGGAATTTGGAAGAATATTACGATAACGATTTGTTGCACGGAATAAAAGCCATTGTTAATGGATCTACTAACTTCATATTAACCAAGATATTTGAGGACAAACTAGAATTCAAGCAAGCGTTGATATTGGCACAGCAACTTGGATTTGCTGAATCTGATCCTAAATTAGATGTTGAAGGTTACGATGCGGTGAACAAATTGGCGTTGTTGTTGATTCATGCTTACGGAATTATAGAAGCACCAGAAAATATTTGTTTCACGGGCATTCAGGCGATACATGCCAAAGATGCAATAGTTGCACAAGAAAGAAACAGCACCATTAAACTGGTAGCATATGCACAGAAATTAAAAACTGGCGGGGTAGCATCATTTGTGTTGCCACAGTTTGTGCCATTAGATGACCATTTGGCATTTGTGAAAAACGAATACAACGGTGTTGTGATAGAAAGCGGTTTCTCGGATAAGCAGTTTTTCTTTGGAAAAGGAGCAGGAAGTTTCCCTACAGCATCAGCTGTTTTGAGTGATATTTCTTCTTTACGTTATCAATATAAATATGAGTACAAGAAATTGTATCACCATACACCCAACCAGCTGAGCAACGACTTTCACTTAAAAGTGTTTGTTAGTTTTGACGATTGGAAATATATTCCTAGAGAAAAATTTGAATCAATTGAAGAATGGCATGCTAGCGAAGACCGCAAATATTTAATTGGGGTTATTCATTTTTCAAATATTTATAAACAAAATTGGTGGAAAGAGAACAATGTTTCGTTAATACTTCCTCATGATCCCATTATGGAAGAGATAGACATCAAGCTGTTAAAAAAACGCAGTTTAGAATTGGCGGGAATTGTGTAATTAATTATTAATTAGGAATTAAGAATTAGGAATCAAGGGAGTAATGATTAAACTCTGATTTATAAGGGTTAGGGATTTTATTTATTTAATAATTCTATAACTTCTTTTGTTAGGATGGGCAAATGATTGATTATTATATTCCAAACTTGTGAATTTTCAATCTCATCGTATCCGTGTGTAAGTCGATTTCTTGCATCTACAATTCTTCTGGCATTTAAAATTGGTATCTCTGGAGCTTTTTTTAACAATAAACCCATTGCCTCACCAATAGTTATGAGATTTCTTTCAACTGCATCTTGCAATAATTTATTTGAATCATATTGAATAAAGATTTTGTTGTTACCAATATAGCTATCAATATTTTGAAGACAACTCAAGATATCCTGTAATAATTTTTTTATTTCGTTATCCATAAATAGGGATTTTGGTGTCATTAATTTGTTTTATAAAATATGGATTTTTCAAAGATCTTTCGGTTAACAAATCAACTGGTCTTTTTAACAAATCTTCTAATTCATAAGTCAAATCCCATAAATGGCCACCTTTCTCAACTGGATCTAAATCGTCTTGAATATTTACTAAAAAATCTACATCACTTTGTTCGTTGAAAGTATTTGTAATAACAGAACCAAAAACATAAGCAGAGGTAATTTTATGCCTTTTAAATAGTTCTATAACTTGAGGTAAGTAGACCTGTATAGATTGGTGTATCAATTTATTTTGCTTTAAAAATTAATTTATCCTTATCACTCTTTAAGTTTTCTTAACTCAATTTTCCTTTGTCACGAATATACCTTATCAAATCAATAACTTAGCTCCTTTGTATAATTTTCTATCTCTTAAGGTTAATAAAAGAAGGGACAAAATTAGTGCCTACTTAAAAAATTGATCACTACCCCCTAAAACCTCTCAACAATTTCCAGCCAACCTGAAAGCACCTTTCTAATTTGGTCGAACTTTTCGTTTTTCTTGGTTGTACCTTCTATTAGATACAAATCACGATTCACCTCCAACTTAATACTTAAAACCCTTTTGTCTATCTTCAAATATTTCTCTGGAACAATTGTGCCTGAATATGGCCAATCTATTCCAACGGTATATCCTAATTTGCTAAAATATTCTTTTGTGGTTTCTATGAAAGATAGTGGCGTATGAAATACATCAGTTCCGATATTAAAATCTGGTCGCGGGGTATTTTTGTTTAAATCTCTATTTAAGGGAATTGAGGGAAAAGAATGACAATCCACTATAATGGCATATTTCGCGCTTTTTAATATATCATCTACAAGTTCCGTTAAAAGCTGGTGGTGCTTATCGTAATAATCTTTTATAAACAAAGATTGTAACTGTTCTGAATGGTTTCTAAGCGGCCTGCCATCATCGCATAATGTATAATAAACGCCCATTCCAAACTTTGCCATTGGTTCATTATCATCGTTTCTGAACCTTTCCACATCACAAAAAATTCTGGAAAAAGGGGTGATTATTGGGATAAAAGGTCCTTCATGGGCAAACAACTCGTCTGTGTACCAATCTGTTAGTTTTTCAATTTCTTCTCTTATAGTAGGTTTATCTGCAATAAATCCTGCGTTAAAAGGAATTACAGTTGATGAGTGTGGAATATGAAGAACGATGTTTTTGTTGGAACCAATCATTGGAAGTTTTTTTCTATCATTAAATACCATTAAGAAATCATTCGGTAAAATGATATTAGTATAAAAGAAACGCTAAATACCATACGAAATTAAAAAAAAGCATGGAACATCAATAAAGTATTTGTACAATTTACAAACAAGTTTTTTCATCCTACCAAAACACATTATTTTAGTGAGATGAAAAAAATAATCTTTGCATTTAGTTTAATTATATCCATTTCTGGTTCATCACAAACCATTATTAAAAGAGATCCTTCTATTGATCAAATGGTAAAAGAGGTATCGGCAGATTCTTTAAAATCTTACATCAACACATTGGTATCTTTTGGCACAAGAAGCACTTTAAGTACAACTACAGATGCGAGCAAAGGCATAGGTGCTGCAAGAGATTGGGCAGTTAGCAAGTTTAAACAATTTGGCAAAAATAGTGGTGGAAGAATGAATGCGTTTGTAGATACCGTTACCCTTCAGGCAGATGGCAAAAGAATAGACAAAGCCATCAACCTCGGCAATGCAATGGGCATTTTAAAAGGCACCGACCCCAACGACAAACGCATATATGTAATTAGCGGACATATTGACAGCAGGGTTACAGACGTAATGAACCGCACATCGGATGCACCGGGTGCAAACGATGACGGTAGCGGAACAGCCGCAGTTATTGAATGTGCAAGAATATTGAGTAAATCTAATTTCCCAGCAACCATCATTTTTGTAGCATTAAGTGGTGAAGAGCAAGGATTACTGGGTGCAAAATTTATGGCTGATAAGGCAAGAAGTCAGAATTGGCAAATTGAAGCAGTATTGAACAACGATATCATGGGCAGCAACAACAGTAACGAAACCTTAATCATCAACAATACCAAAGTGAGAATATTCAGTGAAGGATTACCGGCTTGGGAATTGGAAAAAAAAGTGGCATCGATTAGAGGTATGGGCTTAGAAAATGATGGTTACTCCCGCCAATTGGCTCGTTATACCAAAGAAGTGGGTGAACGTTATGTGGACAATCTTGAAGTAATGTTGATTTACAGAAACGATAGATTCCTTCGTGGTGGCGACCATACAATGTTTATTGAAAAAGGGTTCCCGGCTATACGCATTACAGAAATGAACGAAAACTTTTTACACCAACACCAAGACCTTCGTGTAGAAAACAATATGGAATATGGCGACAAACCTGAGTTTATGGATTTTGAGTATTTAAGAAAAAATACAGCCCTAAATCTTGCAATATTATCTAATCTAGCCAAAGCACCATCAATGCCACAAGAAGTTAAAATAGATGTAAAAGGTTTGGGTAATAGCAGTTCAATGAATTGGAAGCAACCTGCAAATGGAAAAACTGCTGGTTATTATATTCTTATTAGAGAAACTACAAGTCCGGTTTGGCAGAAAAAGATATATACAACAGATACAAAAATTACAATTCCTTATTCAAAAGACAATTATTTCTTTGCTGTACAATCGGTAAATGAAGCGGGAAATGAGAGTTTGGCGGTGTTGCCAAGCGCACGATAAGAATTATGAATTATGA
>CAMBYC010000176.1 GCA_945871875.1 Sphingobacterium thalpophilum | reverse complement strand
CCTTGCTAATCCAAATCAGTAAAAGTTTTTAACGGGTAAACAAACTCTTTGTTAATACGCTTAAAATTAATTATTTAACATTTAGCCAGAAAAGGTTCAAAATTGTAAATACCTTGTCACAATTTACAATTACATTTATCTAAATTTAAAGACCGATTATGAAATTACATAGGTCTACCATTCAACTTTTAAGATTTCATTTTTCATTTTTCTTGTTGCCGGTCTTTTTAATGGCACTTGGAATGTTACCTTCAATACATCCAACTAAAGCATTTTTGGTGTTTTTTATATTACACTTCTTGGTTTATCCTGCTAGTAACGGCTACAATTCTTATATGGATAGAGATACAGAAAGTATTGGAGGTTTAGCTAATCCACTTTTACCAACGAAACAACTGTTTTATGTGACTATCATTTTAGATGTTTTGTCAGTATTATTATCTTGTTTTATAAGTACAGTTTTTAGTGTAGGAATTCTGTCCTATATTTTAATTTCTAGGGCATACAGTTACCGTGGAATTCGATTGAAAAAATATCCTTACATTGGATATATCACTGTAATTTTTTTTCAAGGATTTTTTACTTTCGGTTTGGTTTATTATAGTTGTGGAAACACTTTAACTTGGAATATCCCAATGCTTCCAGCTATTGCAAGCAGTTTGCTTATTGGTGGATTTTATCCACTTACCCAGATTTACCAACACGAATCCGATAAAAAAGATGGTGTAATCACCATTAGTTATATCCTTGGCTATAGAGGAAATTTCATATTTTGCGGCTTCGTTTATTCTATTGCGATGCTTCTACTTTCACAATATTATATCAATCAACATACCATTTGGAAGTTTTTTCTTTTTATCACGATGGGCCTTCCAGTTGTTTTTTTCTTTCTAAGTTGGGCTAAAAAGGTTTGGCACAATTTTTCTGCAGCAAATTTTAACTATACCATGAAAATGAACTTAATTGCCAGCTGTTGCACCAATTTGGCTTTTTTAATCCTTCTAATTGTAAAATATTTTGAGTAAAATCATTTCTATTGGCACTGCTGTTCCTGATTTCAAACACAAGCAGGAAGATATTATGGCATTTATGCAACATTTGTATCAATTGGATGAAGTTGAAAATAGAAAACTCAGGTTTCTATATCGTCAAGGTGGTATATCATATAGAAATTCTTGCATTCCAGATTATGGTTTACCAATTGCCGATTGGTCTTTTTTTCCAAAAACAGCTGATGTTTCACCTTTCCCAACAATTGAAGACAGAATGAACTTCTATTTGGAAGCGGCCCTGAGATTATCTGTTGAAGCCATTAGAAATTGCTTGGGAACATCAGTAAATATTGCAGAAATCACACACCTAATCACCGTAAGTTGCACGGGAATGAGTGCCCCAGGACTTGATTTGCAAATCATGGAAATATTGCAACTAGATTCTTCTATATTTAGAACCTCTGTAAATTTCATGGGTTGCTATGCTGCCGTCCACGCCTTAAAACTAGCAGATGCCCTTTGCGCAAAAGACAAAAACGCAATGGTATTGATTGTTTGTACAGAATTGTGTACCCTTCATCTTCAAAAAGAACCAACGCCAGATAATATTGCTTCAGGTTTACTGTTCGCAGATGGATCAGCAGCTGCACTTGTTACCAATAACCATCATCCTTATGAGGGTTTATCCATAAAAAGTTTTTACTCGGAAGTTATCAACAAAGGAAAGAATGATATGGCTTGGGCAATTTCATCTACCGGGTTTCAAATGACTTTAAGTGGATATGTACCCGATTTAATTAAACACGATATTCATCCTTTAATTCAAAAATCATTAGCAAAAGCAAGTATTTCTAAAGAAGATGTTACACATTGGTGCATTCATCCGGGAGGAAAGAAAATTGTAGAAGCCATAGCTAAAGTTGAAAATCTTTCTGAAGAAGATACCGCTTCGAGTTACCAAGTGCTAAATGAATATGGAAACATGTCGTCTGCAACCTTACTGTTTGTATTAAAAAATATGGTTCCCAAAATTATAGAGCAACAATCAGCACATATATTGGGTGTAGCTTTCGGACCAGGATTGACAATGGAGAGCATAGTTTTAAGTTGGAAAAAATAATATAAAAGTTTGTGGTAAATATGCAAATTAGATCTAATAAAAAAGAGTTGTTGGATCGGGATGATATTCCTTTTGAAGACATTAAAAAAAACATGCAAGAACTTGATTTTATAAATACTTGGCTTGGTGGCCATTCAATTACTATTGCCGGAGTAAAGAAATTAAGAAAGGGTGAAAAAAATCTTCATATCTGCGAAATTGGCTGTGGCGGAGGAGATAATTTAATGGCGATTCACAATTGGGGAATAAAAAATCATTTGACTATTAAATTTACAGGCATAGATATTAACCCACACTGTATTGAATTTGCAAAAAGTAGAAATACTGATATTACCAATGCCCAATTTATATGCAGCGATTTTAAATTGGTAAAGTTTGAAACACGACCAGACATCATTTTTTCATCTCTTTTTTGTCACCATTTTGAAGATGAAGCACTTCAAGAACAATTGAAATGGTGCTATGAGCAAAGTAAAATCGGCTTTTTTATAAACGATTTACACCGCCATTTCTTAGCATTTTATTCTATAAAATGGCTGACAAAAGTTTTTTCAAAATCTTATTTGGTGAAAAATGATGCTTCTTTAAGTGTGCAACGAGGGTTTGTGCGTCAAGATTGGTTAAAATATTTTAGTAACCTACCATTTATGCAACCATTGATCCATTGGCGATGGGCTTTTAGATGGTTAATAATCGTTAAGAAATGAGTTTGGTTAAAAAAAAATATGATATTGGCATAGTAGGTGGTGGTTTAGGAGGATTATCGCTTTCTATTTTATTGCGTAGAATGGGCCATACTGTTGTTTTATTTGAAAAAGAAGCCTATCCGTTTCATCGGGTTTGTGGAGAATATATAAGTCGTGAATCTGAACCCTTTTTGCAAGAATTAGGTATTGATTTAGAAACTTTGGCACTACCAAAAATTGATAAATTACAGATCAGTTCGCCTAAAGGGTTGGTTGTAAAGCATCAATTGTCACTTGGTGGTATTGGCATCAGCAGGTTTTTATTGGATGAATTGTTGTACAATATCGCTAAAGAAGAAGGTGTTATGGTAAAAATTTCCGACAAGGTTTCCGATATCAAATACAACGACAATCACTTTACAATACAGGCAAATTCGGGAATATATAATGTGGATGTAGCAGTTGCGTCATCTGGAAAAAAGTCCAATTTAGACATCAAATGGCAACGACCATTTATCCAACAAAAACCAAACAAACTCAACAATTACATTGGTGTAAAATATCATATCAAAACAGATTTTCCTTTAGATACAATTGCTTTACATAATTTTAAAGATGGCTATTGCGGGATATCGGCTATTGAAGATGGGAAATATTGTTTGTGCTATCTAACAACAGCTGCCAATTTAATGCAATCTGGCAATACGATTCTTGAGATGGAGAAAACAATACTTCAGGAGAATCCCTTTTTGAAAAAAGTTTTTTCTGAATCAGAATTTCTATTTTCTGAACCCGTTGTAATTTCTCAGGTTAGTTTTCAAAAAAAGGCATTAATAGAAAGTCATGTAATTATGATGGGCGATGCGGCCGGAATGATCACTCCTTTATGTGGCAATGGAATGAGTATGGCAATGCATTCTGCAAAAATCGCTTCCAAGTATATCCATCAATTTCTCCTGGGTGAAATCCAAAGAGAAACATTAGAAAAAACTTATTCGAAACATTGGAAAAGTCAATTTGATACACGTTTACGCATTGGAAGAAGTATTCAAGCGATGTTTGGAAAACCCTTAGCCACAGAATTGTTTCTAAAAACGTTAAAGCCATTCCCGAATTTAGTAGGTTTTCTGGTTAAACTAACACATGGGAATCCATTTTAATCTAATTTTGTAGTATGAATACAGACAAAACCACTTTGGTTATAGGTGCGTCAGACAATCCAGAACGTTATAGTTTTCTTGCTATAAATAGTTTACGAAAACACCAAATTCCTGTTAAAGCAATTGGTCGTTCTGTTTGTACCATTGTAGATGTTGAAGTTGACATTCAGCCCATTGCTTACCAAAACATTGATACCGTTACGTTGTATTTAAGTGCAGCACACCAAAAAGGGTATTATGATTACATTTTATCCTTACACCCAAGAAGAATAATTTTTAATCCAGGCACAGAAAATCCAGAGTTTGAATTATTGGCACAACAACAAGGTATACAAACAATGGAAGCATGCACCTTAGTGATGTTATCGGTTGGAAGTTGGTGAGATTTTAATATTTTTATAGTTTAAAAAATGTAAATCAAGAACTTACACTTTTATAAATATCTTTTAAAGATACATCATATATAAGGCAACCCATTTTATACCTACAAACATTATAGTTAAAACAACCATTCCAAAAGTGGGGCCACCACTTCAGCACCCATAATCCAAAACATATCAAAACCACGAAGTGCATCAAGGGCATACAAACGATTTGAAGTTGGAGCTTTTAAATCCATAAATTCATTCTATTTTGAACACAAATATTTGATTTTGAAGAACTCAATTTAAGCATTAAAAATCTATCTATATTTGAAAAATACAAAATACATTGCTACACATGATTTTACTAAAAATTAAAACTGTTTCTATATTATTTATAATACTACTTTTTTTCAATATTCCCCTTGAAGCACAATGGGTTAAATTCATAAAAAATCCTTTACAAGCAAAATATAGGGTTTATACAACTTTAAAAAAAGAAGAAGCAAACCA
>CAMBYC010000175.1 GCA_945871875.1 Sphingobacterium thalpophilum | reverse complement strand
ATTCTGCCTCTTTCTAAATCTGACTCCAATTCGGCCAAGGGCTTTTTTACCACAGTCAATCCAACACTGTCTTTTAAAATGGAATACAACATAGACGTTGTGTCTGATGAAGGATTAAATGCCACTTTAAATGTCATCTTCCCGCCCCCACCAATAAATCCAAAAACAAGGATAAATATCAACGGGAACATGAAACTGAATACTATTGCAGAAGGACTCCTGAAAATTGCTTTTAAACTCGCCCGAGTAATGGCAAACATAGCCCTTACTTGGTTATATTTTGCTGACATAAGGCAAAGATAATGCTGATTGTTTAGTTTTAAAGTTTTGCGTCTTGACTTTGTGTGGAAATTTCAGAACAATTGCTCATAAAAAATGCGAATATTGGACTTTGCAGAAATGTTTATGCGAAGGTTGTCAGACCATAAAACAACAAACCGATTTTATAAGGTGCCTATATTTATCTTTCTTGCCATTTACTTTCTAATCCCATAAAATCTTCCAAATGATAAACAGAGTCCGAATAGGTAAAAAGAACTGTCCTATCGTCAACAATGGTGTATTTTTTCCTTTTTTCAACAGATAACTTTTTTATGTCAGGGAAATATTTTAGTGGAACTATAATTACACGACCATCTTCAAGTTTTAATGATATTTTCCCAGCTGTATCGAAATTTAATTTTTTGATACAGATTTTAGTGTTTTTAAGTGTCGTTGTCATTTATTTCAATTTTATAGTGGTTATTTTTTTTCCACTTTTAACCATATTAAATGCGTCAATCAGTATTATTTGGTTCTTTTTAATTAAATCAATTGCTTGGTTTAATTCCTTATCGTTAAGTGTTCCAGTTTCAGCAACCTTAAAAGTTTCTAACCATATTTTTGCAGAACGCTGACGGGTTCCTTTTTCTTTAACAATATGCAAATGAGGTGGCTCATTAAGCACATCGTAAGCGAATATAAAAAAAGTCAGAAATTTATAAACTGCAATTTTTGGCATAATTATATTTTCCCAATCATACTATCAATGTCTAATTTAAGGTTGTTTTTAACATCAGAATTAATTTGACGAATGATTCAAAATAAACGGCAACCTTGCCTGAATCACGCCACTATTGCTTTTCAACACTTTAATTTGATTAAACAATTCAATGTTTTCTTTACCAATTTCGTTTTCAATAATTTTAGATGTATTGATATATGTTTCACTTTTAAAAAGTTTGTCGAAAGGAGAAACGGGTTCAGGATAGATTCTTACATTATAGGCTTTAATTTTTGCCAATCGAGATGCAGCAAGAATTGCATCATCCAAAGATCCCAATTTATCTACCAAACCTATTTTAACTGCTCTTTCACCAGTCCACACTCTTCCTTGAGCAATGCTGTCAACATAAGCAGTATCTAATTTTCTTCCGTCGGCAATGCGTTGTTTAAAATTGACATATACACGATCTATTTCTCTTTGAATAATTTTCTTTTGGATAGGTGAAAGTGGTTTCACTACAGACATTTCAGAACCATTGGGTGAAGTATTCACGCCATCAAACGTAACCCCGATTTTATTTTTTAAGAAAGAACCCATATTAGGAATAATTGCAAACACACCTATTGATCCTGTTATGGTATTGGGTTGTGCGAAAATACTATCTCCTAAACAAGCAATATAATAACCACCGCTTGCAGCAACATCGCCCATTGAAACAACTACTGGCTTTCCGGCTTTTTGTGCTAAACTTAATTCTCTCCAAATTTGCTCACTTGCATAACTGCTACCACCAGGAGAATTCACTCTAAGCACAATCGCTTTAATGTTTTTGTTGGTACGCAACTTTCTAATCAAGGTTACATATTCTTCCGATGCAATTCCATCTTCTTTTGATTCTCCATCTACAATTTCTCCTTCAGCCATTACAACCGCAATTTTATCGGTTTTGCCAAATTCAGAAATCTTAACTGCATTTAGATAACTTCCAATTGTAACAAAACTAATTTTCTCGTCTTCACTAATTTTTAATCTTTGTCTGATTTCTGCTTTTACCTCATCATCATACTTAATGCCATCAATTAATTTTAATCTTACAGCGTCTTCTGGAGTTTCTACAGACATTTCATTGGCATATTTCCTCAGCAAAGCCGTATCGATATTTCTTGAAACAGATATATCGCTTAAAAACCTATTGTACACATCATTCAACCAAATCGAAGTTTGTAACCGATTGGCATCGGTCATTTTATCAACCCTAAATGGTTCAGTGGCACTTTTGAATTTACCGGCATAAAATATTTGAGGATCTATTTCTAAACGGTCTATCAGATTTTTGAAAAAAGTATATTCTACCCCAAACCCTTCCCACTCAACACCACCCTTAGGATTACAATACACTTTGTTTGCAACACTTGCAACTTGGTAAGCTTTTTGTGTTAAAACATCACTATAAGAAATGATAAACTTCCCCGATTTCTTAAAATCAATTAAAGCAGCCCTAATTTCTTCACTTGCAGCATATCCATTTGCACTAAAATTGGCTTTGATGTATATTCCCTTAATCGCAGTATCTGCTTTTGCTTTTTGTATCAAACGAACCAATTCATACAAAGAAGGCAATTCATCTTGTTTGTTGCCTGTGAATAAAAGCAAAGGATTTTCTGTTTGCTTTTCAGAAAAACTTTTGGATAAATCTATATACAATACTGATTTTGCATTTACAGATTCCTCTTTATCACTCACCACACTGCCTGCAATGGCGGCAAATAAAATAAAGATGATAAAGAAAAAAGCAAACATGGCAAGAAGTACGGCGAAAAAGGTAGTAAAAAAACTTTTCAAAGTGAATATTTTATATACCATAAAATTAAGGATATTTGAGCCAAAGGAGAAATCCAAAACTATGAATCTAGCATATTTATTGATAGGTGGTAATTTGGGGCATAAAGAATGGCATTTAACGCAAGCAAAACAACAAATAGCATCATTTTGTGGAAGCATTATAAAAAGTTCTGCAATATATGAAACTGCAGCTTGGGGAATAACCGAACAACCCGATTTCCTTAACCAAGTAATTCTTATTGAAACATTATTGCACCCAATTGATTTGTTGTCGACAATATTACAAATTGAAACCAACGCCGGCAGAGAAAGAACCGAAAAGTTTGGTCCAAGAGTTATTGATATCGATATCTTATTTTACAACAACTTGGTTGTAGCTTTACCGGAATTGGACATTCCTCACCCTCGAATTGCTGAAAGGCGCTTTGTATTGGTTCCTTTGGTTGAAATAGCATCAGATTTTATTCACCCAAAGTTGAATAAATCCCTTGCTGAATTGCTCGAAAAATGTATCGACCAATTGCCTGTGCATAAAAAAACCTACAAGATTTAAAATCCTGTCTTAAGTTTGAATAACCTAATGAATTTTAACTTTATCACGATAGAAGGCAATATTGGTGCTGGCAAAACTACCCTCTCACAATTGCTGGCAGAGCATTACAATGCACGATTGGTTTTAGAATCTTTTGAAGAGAACCCTTTTCTCTCTAAATTTTATGAAGATCCAAAACAATTTGCATTCCCTTTGGAACTCTTTTTTATGGCTGAAAGATTTAAACAGCTGAAAGAACTTATCAAACAACAAGAACTTTTCAAGGAAATAACAATATCTGATTATTTGTTTACCAAATGTCTCCTTTTTGCTAAAGTTAATTTACCTCCAGATGAGTTTAGATTGTATCAACAACTCTTTGAAATCATTCACCAGCAAATCATACAACCCGACTTACTCATCTATTTACATTCTCCAGTGAAAAGATTGCAAGAAAATATCCGCAAACGCAATCGACCTTTTGAACAAAGCATTCCCAACGATTATTTGTTCTCCATCCAAGAAACTTATACTCACTATATTAAGCAACATCATATAAAAACATTGTTTATTGATGCAGGTAACGCCGATTTTTTAGGAAATCCCGCTCACCTAAACACTATCATTGAAACAATAGAACATAATTTTGATGGCAACCAACATTTTTTACTACTGTAATATTGATTTACAGCCCTTTATACTTTATCCAATATGAAAACTCTTGCTGTTTTTCGATTTAACGAATTTAGAAACTATATTATTTGTCGCTTTTTTTTCATTTTGGTGATGAATATGCAAGCCACTTTAATCAGTTGGGAAGTTTATGACATGACTAAAGACCCTTTCAGTATCGGGTTGATTGGTTTGTTTGAATTTGTACCCGCAATGTTGATGTCTTTATTCTCTGGACAATTCATCGACAAAAACGACAAGAAATACGTTTTGCAATGGAGTATTTTGATGAATATTTTGCTTTCGGTAGGTTTGTTGGTAGCCACATTACCATATACTTCAGCAGCATTAGGGAAATCAACAACTTTAATTGTAATATATACAGTTGTATTTTTTACTGGTATTGCAAGAGCATTTAGCGGTCCGGCTTCATTTGCTATGGTAAGTCAACTTATTCCAGAGGAGCATTTAAATGATGCGGTAACTTGGAACAGTGCTTCGTGGCAAATTGCGGTTGTAATGGGACCAACATTAGCAGGTTTAATGTATGGTCATTTTGGGATAACACCAACATTTTGTTGGATTATAGGATTATTTCTTATTTCTTTTGTTGCAATTCTTTTTGTTGGGCCAAAACCTGTGGCTTATGTAGAGCTAAAAGAAACCATTTTTGAAAGTATTAAGCAAGGATTTCAGTTTGTATGGCGGACGAAAGAAATTTTAGGGACATTAACCTTAGATTTATTTGCGGTTTTCTTTGGCGGAGCTACGGCAATGCTACCCTATTATGCAGATGTGGTATTAAAAGTTGGTCCAGCAGGGTTGGGATTATTGCGATCGGTTCCAGCAATTGGATCGTTGGTAGTGTTATTGATTATCACCTTAAGACCGTTAAAAAAGCAGCAAGGAAAAACGATGTTGTGGTGCGTTGCGGGATTTGGCGTTAGTAT
>CAMBYC010000174.1 GCA_945871875.1 Sphingobacterium thalpophilum | reverse complement strand
ACGATGCTTAGTATTCATAAGGATAGATTTTAGAATTTGAATAAAATATAAGCCAATAGTTATTATTGAATTAAGATGAAGTTATCCTGAATAACTTGTTTAATTTATGATATAGATGGGTTGATGCATTTTGATGTTGTATATTTTATCCCCAATTAGACAAAAGGATAAATAACATTTATAATTGACTTTTTCGTGATCTATTAATAAAGATCAATTACAATTTATTCGACTCCGAAGGAGTCGTTTTTATTTAATAATTGGTCTATAAATATTTGACCACGAAGTGGTCATCCTAAAGTAAATTAGAGATTTCTCATTAAAAGAAAATAGGAAAGAACCATTTGAATCAATATTATGGGGGCACTCTTTAAAAATAGCTCCAATTATTTTTTACTGCTATTTTTTAATTAACGATCTAAAACGCAAATGCTGTAATACCTCTAACTTGTTGATTGAGCAATGTTTATAACAAATATGGAAATATAAAAGGAATTAAAAATAATGCACCCAAAGGTTGTGAAAAAAAAAAATCTCTTTTCTTGTTAATTTTTAGTGAAATTAATTAATTTACAAAAGATACAATAAACTAAAAAATGAGAAAGATTTTTTTTCATCCTTTTATTGTGCATTTTGATTTGCAATTCGCAGATTTTGCACAGAATCAAATCATTTTAGGTAAAGTTTCTGATTTTAAATCAGGTGAGTCCTTTAATAGGTTAACTGTAACTGCAGGTGGAACAATTGCTTTGACTGATATGAACAAAATCGATCCGTTGAAAACTTTTGTAAAATCCATCATAAGTATGTTTGTTGGATTTGAAAATGCAGAAATTAATCGCAACAAACATGTGAAGATTGACAATAAAAAGCAACAGTTTATTATCAACATTTTATAAAGCGTATCAATCAATATTATTTAGGACATTTAATTATAGAAAATGTAGGATTTTTATTAATAACAACTCAACTAATTTTAAGATGGTTCACCATACTATTTTCCTTTTGTTAGGGGTCGCCAGAACCCAATCGTTTGTAATATCAATCAATACATCATCCATTTGCTGCTTTATTTTAGGCGTGTTGAAACACAGTAACACCAATTGTATGAAATCCCTGAATGTAAGCAACTTTTACGTTGGTTTAAAAACAATAAACGCATAAATAATCATTACATGCTTATGAGATATCTAACTATATTATTCATACTCGTATCATCTTTTAAAGGATATTGCCAAACTTCAGGTGCAGGTTATATTTCTACCATAGAAGCTAAAGCAAATCAAGCAGATCAAAACGACAACAAAATAGGTGAATTGAATAGACAACATCTTGAAACGTATAATTTAGAATCTCAAAAGTTGGCGCAACTGAAAGCGGATTTAAGTGCTTTGATTAAAGAAAAGGACGCCGTTATAGCTGAATATCGTTTGGGGCAGTTTTGTACTGGTTGTAATACACCACGTTCTCAATTTAAATCTGGTGAATCATTTCCACATCCAGGGCAAAGTGTTAGGCCAGCAACTCCGCAAGAAATTGCTGCAAAAGAAAAGCAGTATGATGATAAAATTTCAAGAAAGCAAGAAGAACTTAAACAATTTGAGTTTAATGAAAATGAGTTTACAAGAAAAAGGGCTGATATTGATAAGTTGATAAATTCTTTGAAGGAGATTTCTGAAAAATTGCGGGAAGAAATTGTTCAATTAAGCAAAGAATATAAAGAAGTAGTGGTTAAATCTGCCAAAAGTTTGCAAGCCGTTTTTTTAGCAGAATTGATGCGTATTGTGGCAGAGAAGCATTTTATAGAAGACCGTTTAAATATTATAACTGTAAAAATCTCAGACCTAAATACAGAAGAAACAAAAGCATTAAATGAGAATGCCGAAAAAGTACAAAAGCAAAATGAAGAAGATAAGCAAAAATTTAGCAACCAAATTGAGGGTAACAAGTTAAAACTGCAGCAGCTTTTGCAAAAACAACTTTCCAGGGTGGATCCTTTAAAACTGGAAGATGATAATTTGGAGCAACAACTTTTTAATATTAATAAGCAGTTGCAGAATGGGTCCAAATTAACCGCAGATGAAGTAAAAAAACTAGAGGTAGAAAAAACGACTATTGAAGATAGAATAGCACTAATCAAAAAGAGTATTGCGTCTTATGAAAGTGATTATACAATTAGCAAGCAACAAATTGAAAACGAAAACAAGCTGTTGGAAGATAAAAAATGGAACCTCACCATCAATCTTTCCAAAAGGCAACTAGAGGCTTCGGAGTCATTAAAGAGAGCCTTTTCGTTAAGAAGAAAAATATTGGAAGAAGCAAAAACTGCCCGTCAAACAAATCTGCAGAATACTGGAGAACTTTTATTAAGTAAAAAAACAGCAGCTCGAAATAAATTTATGGAGTATGCTAACTTCGCAGACAATGAAAGAGTAAGATTAATAAGGGCTTGCCAAAAGGCGGGGTGTAGCTGTTATGGTATCGATACCCACGGTACAATAGTTGCTAACTGGAATAATGCAGAAGGTTGTGTAGCCGAAATGGAATCGGCACATTTTACTACAGACCCAATTTATGGTTGTGTGGAAGAAACCTCCATTTACAGACAACATTATACATCTTTTATTAATGGGTTATCAGATGCTGATATTCAGGCTTTGCAAAAACAATCCGACAAAATAAGGTACGATTTACTATTAAAAAAAATATCTAACTAAAATCATACAAATGAAGTATTACTTATTCACTGTTGTTATGCTTTTTTCTTTATTTTCATTTAGTCAAACCAACACATTTGACGCCATTCAAGTAAAGGTAAATAAGTGTATTACAAATTCACAGTGGGATGAACTGTTGGTAACTGCACCTGAGTTAATAACTGCAGAACCAACAAAACCTGATGGGTATTTTTACACCGCCCTAGCATTTTCTAAACTACAGGAAAATGAGAAGGCGCATGAATATTTAACAATAGCCGAGCAATTTTCTGATGAGTCTTTCAAAACAAAAATTGCAGCATTGAATGTTGATATTACCAATGCTTCAAAAGCCAAAAAGATAATAGAAACAATCAAAAAAAATGGTATTACTAAAGATGCAGCTGATGATTACAAAAAATTATGGGAGATAGATAAAACAAAAATAGAGTTTGCTCTAAATGCTGTGGAATTGTATATAGAAAAGGACAATTACGTTGCCGCACTAGAAATATTAAAATCTACTTTCCTAGAAAGCGATCCACAGGCGAAATTATTGATAGCTAAAATTAATCAAAAACCCAAAATGATTGTGCTTAATGGATACAATAAAGCCATGAAAGATGGTGAAGATAAATTTAAACAACAAGCTTATCAAGCAGCTATAAATAAATTTGATGAAGCCTTGACCTTCTTTGCAAAAGATGCAAAGGCAGAATCTTTTAAGCGAAAAGCACAAGATGAGTTAGCTTGGGTAGTTGCAGGCAATATTAACTCTATTGAATCTTACAAAAATTATTTGGCAAATTATCCATTGGGTAAATATAATACTAATGCTGATGATATACTCCAACGGTCTTATTTAAAATTTGCAAGGGATTTTGTAAAAGAAAATAAATTTTCAGAAGCAGTAAATTATTACCAAAAATACCAATTTAGTTATCCAAAAGGCCCGCAAATAAATACAGTAAACAAAGAACTCTGCGAATTGTACTTTGCCGAAGCACAAAGAAATGAAAAAGTGAAACAGTCGAGCAATATGACTTTAGCAATACAACAGTATGGGTTGGCCAAAGAGTGTGGTATAAACCGAGTTACCAATGCACATTTAAAATCACTAAAGCGAAAAGAAGTTAGATGGGCGAGAGATGATATCTATTTTTTCGGTTGGCATGCCGATGAAATCAATTTAATAGGTATAATGTCTGGCTCACTAAAAAACAGAAAGCTGGGTATGTATATGTCTTTAAGATTAAGTGTTGATTTTTTCCAAGACATTGATGCTTATTGGGAAACCAACAATAGCAATAGTTTAGCTGAGTCTGCTGATAAGAATAAAAAATATAGTGGAAAATCTTTTAATCGAACACTTTTGGGTACGATTGGATTTACTAAAAAAATTGTGTACCCTTTTTGGCTTTATACAGGTGCTGGTGTAAGTGTAAACTCTCAGGTAAAAGAATTTGTGCATAATAACACTGGTAAAATTGAGCATGTAAAAAATAAAGATCTTGATTATATAGTAGCCAACCCCGAAATTGGATTGCAGGTAAGGCTTGGTTTTTTAACAATAAAGTATGGTATTAATAAGCCCCTTACACCACTTTTTACAGATCAGTTTATGCAGCATTTTGGAGTAGGAATAAAACTTTAAGATATTCTTAAGTATTTTAAGCGAAACATATTATGATAAAATAATAAGTAAACATCTTAATCAGCTACTATTTTTTATGACAGATAGTATGTTGCAGAATAGACTAACAATTACTTGTTGTATTACGTAAATTCAATTATTAAAACAAACACTTAATCTTGGATTAGTAACCATGAAGTTACCCAACATTTGGTGCTTCAACCTCAATACATTTCCGATTGAGTAGAACTAATTTTTAAAATATAAAAGAACCAAAAAGTTCACTCGATAGCCCCAACTGTACCTGAAGGCTAATAAAATAACGCCTTTCTATTTTTTCTAATACCTACTAGGCTTAATGATAGACATTCTTAATCAAAAACCCTTTACCAATTGTTTTTAAACAATTGGTAAAGGGTTTTTGATATTTGAATTTTTGCAGTGTGATTCTTTCAACCTAAAAAACCCACTATTTTTTGCCTTCGCTCACATATTTCTTTGCCGCTTTTGATTGTAAAATTTGCTCTAAAAGGTTTATTTCTACATTTAATTCTCCTTTTAATTCTTCAAAAACTTTATACGAACCCGCCGTTGGTTTATAATCTCCCGATTCTACCACACGCATTAAAGACGCTAATTTGTTGTTGAGCTTTATCGGAAAGTTCAACGGATCCTGCGAA
>CAMBYC010000173.1 GCA_945871875.1 Sphingobacterium thalpophilum | reverse complement strand
ATAGTTCAACTAGCATACTGCCATAGTTCAACAAGCATAACCACCCACGTTCAACCTGCTTACCACCCACGTTCAACCTGCCTACCACCCACGTCCAACCTGCTTACCACCCACGTTCAACCTGCTTACCACCCACGTCCAACGTGCCTACCACCCACGTCCAACGTGCCTACCACCCACGTCTAACGTGCCTACCACCCACGTCCAACGTGCCTACCACCCACGTTCAACCTGCCAACCACCCACGTCCAACGTGCCAACCACCCACGTTCAACGTGCCTACCACCCACGTTCAACGTGCCTACCACCCACGTTCAACGTGCCTACCACCCACGTTCAACGTGCCCACCACCCACGTTCAACGTGCCTACCACCCACGTTCAACATGCCTACCACCCTCGTCCAACGTGCCTACCACCTACGTTCAACGTGCCCACCACCCACGTTCAACATGCTTACCCAGATGGTTCTAATAGCTGATTTTCCTTTTTGAAATTGATTAATCTTATATTCTAAATAAAAGGTAAGCTATTTCTATATATGTTGCAAATCTGCTTTAACAGTTATAATCGTCATTTTAATCTGGGTTACAATTGGGGTTCAAAACTGAAAAATTAGTAAGTAAAATCTACAAAGATTGCCACAATTATCCAGTTTTAATTCCACCATTTTTAAACGTAGAAGAGTGGGAAATACAAAAAAAGGTGATGGATTGTTTTTTCCTTGCAATCCAGAAACTGCAAACCATTATTAAGGAAATTACAGAAACCAATCGCTTAGTAGGGCATGATTTCTATCAAAATTCTATGTCATTGTATAAAAATTGCCGTTACTTGAGCGAGGAAAATGTTCCTGGCACAAAATTGATTTTCGATGATTGGAGTGCATTCTTTGATAGAAGTTCTAATAAAACTACGGAGAACAACACAAAATGATTGAAAACATTACCATTTATTAATCGGATTCAATAGTTACTGTTACGATAAATATTGTTACAAACAAAAGAGGGGCTTCCTATTGAAAGCCCCTCTTTTATTTGTAACAACACTACTAAATTAAGGTGTTACTGGTTTTTTTACTTTTGATTTCTTTTCTTCTGGGAAACCTAATGGTTTATTTTTAGCCATATCAACCAAAATTGGTGCAGCTACAAATATTGAAGAATAAGTTCCGGTTACAACACCGATCAACATCGCAAATGCAAATCCACGGGTAACTTCACCACCAAATAAGAATAAAATCAATAAAGTCAAAAATACTGTTAATGAAGTCATTATTGTTCTACTTAATGTATCGTTGATCGCAGCATTAATGATTTTTTCTTTCGGTTGACCAACCATTTGACGGGCATATTCCCTAATCCTGTCAAATACAATTACAGTATCATTCATTGAAAATCCTATCACCGTTAAAATTGCAGCAATAAAGTGCTGGTCAATTTCTAATGGGAATGGTACAAAGCCTTTTAAGAATGAGAATACCATTAATGTTACAAATACATCATGCAATAATGCGATAATGGTTCCTAAAGAATATCTCCAATCGCGGAAACGAATAAGGATATAAAGGAAAATTGCAAACATCGCAAAGATTGTAGCTTGAACTGCACCTTTTTTAAGGTCATCAGAAATTGAAGGTTGAACAGTTTGTGAACTTTGCTTATAATTCTTCTGGAATTCAAAGAATGAAGTATTTGCTGGAATATAATTCTTCAAACCATTGTAAAGCGACATTTCTACTGCTGAATCTGCTGTTTTACTTTGGTCGTCTATTTTGAATGAAGTAGTAATATTCAAGGTTTTGTTGTCGCCAACAGTTTTGATTACTGGATTTTCTCCGAATGAAACTTTCAATGCATCACGCACTTCATCATTCTTCATTTCCTTATCAAATCTAATGGTATAACTTCTTCCTCCCTTATATTCAACGCCTTGATCAAAACCATTGAACAAAGACCCAATTCCACCTATCAATACCACTACTGAAATTACGTAAGCGTATTTTCTGTATTCTACAAATTTGAAACTTGCATGTTTGAAAACGCTTTTACTTACATTAGTAAAATAATCGAAGTGACGGTTCTTGTTTGTCCAAAAATCAGTAATCAACCTAGAAATTAAGATTCCGCAGAACAATGAAAGCAAAATACCTAAAATCTGTGTTGTTGCAAATCCTAAAACTGGACCTAAACCAAAATAGAACAAAATCAATGCGGTCAACAATGTTGTAATGTGTCCGTCTAAAACTGGCGGCAGTGAACGCTTATAACCTTCTAGAATTGCCATTTGGTAAGTTTTACCTCTTGTCAATTCGTCTTTGATTCTTTCAAATATGATTACATTGGTATCTACTGCCATACCAATGGTTAATACCAAACCTGCAATACCTGGTGCCGTTAATGTTGCACCTAATGCACTTAACACCCCAATAGTAAACAACAAGTTCAATATCAATGCGATATTTGCTACCCATCCTGCTGAATTGTAATACACCAACATCAATGAGAAAATAACCAAAAACGCTATTAAGAATGCAATTGAACCACCTTGAATGGCTTCTGCACCTAATGTTGGTCCTACAACTTGTTCTTGTACAATTTTAGCTGGTGCAGGTAATTTTCCTGATTGCAATATGTTTGCCAAATCTTGTGCTTCTTGAATACTGAAACTTCCACTGATTTCTGAAGTTCCTGTTGTAATCGGATTGATTACGTTTGGAGCAGAATAAACAATATTATCAAGCACAATAGCCAATGGTTTTCCTACATTGTCTGTAGTCATTTCACCCCAAATACGCTCTCCCTGCTTTGTCATTGTCATTTTAATGGCCGGACGATTTCTGTCATCAAAATCTTGTGATGCTTGTTGAACGCCATCGCCTTCCAATTTTGCATGCTCAGAACCTTCAATAGTTTTCAAAGCATACAATGGTAGTATATCGCTTTTTACGCCTTTCTCACTCTTCTCTGCTATTCCATAAGCAAATACCAAATTTGATGGGAATTGGTTTTTAACCACATCCAACCTCAAATATTCATTTAATGCTGCAGTATCTGAAGCTTTTGTAAATCCTAAATAAGGGGCATAACTTGGTTGACCGTTTTTGCCTTGTTGAGGCGCCATCGGTTGAAAGTATTGACCCAATGAACGTACATCGTCTTTTTTCTGAGCAACTGTATCTTTTTTTGCTTTAACTAAGTCGTTGATTGAGACAGATTGAGTGGTATCTGAAGAAATTGCAGTTGTTGCTTTTGTGGTATCTTCTGTTTTTACAGCAGTTTTTACCACAGAATAATAATCCTTCAATGCCTTTTCTGCATCCCCTAATGATTTGTCTAACTCTCCAATATTATAAACTTCCCAAAACTGCAAATTTGCAGTTGCTTGAAGGTATTTTCTTACTCTTTCTGGATCATCTTTAACCCCAGGTAATTCAACAGTGATAATACCCTTGGTTTTATCAAGATTGATATTGGGTTGTGCTACACCAAACTGGTCAATACGTTTTTGTAATACGTTAAATGTATTCGATATGGCACCCTCCGAAGAAGTTCTGATTTTGGTAATTACATCATTATCAGCATCTTCAACTTTAATCAACTTGCCTGGACCAGCAAATATTGATGATAGTTTTTCTGTTGGATTTTGCTCCTTGAATGCCTGAGAAAACAATGTGATATAATCAGCATCGCTTTTTGGCTTTCTTTCTGTAGCAGTTTGAAGTGCCCTCGTCAACAATGGATTCTTTGGGTTGTTGGAAAGTGATTTTAATAACCCTTCCAATTCTACCTCTAATGTTACACTCATACCACCTTGCAAGTCAAGACCAAGATTCAATTCCTGCTCTTTGGCTTTTTGGTAAGTAATGGCACCTGTGATACCATAAGTGATGGTAGTTTCACGTGTACTGTCTAACAATCTACGGAGTCTTTTCTTGTACTCGATGTCTTTGATTTCAGGAGTTGAATTCGCGAAATTTTTAGTTACAAAGGATTTCGCTTTGGTGTCCATAACTCCCTCGTGGTTTTTAACTACCCAAGTGAAGTGTAACTGGTACACAGAAATCAATATCAGCATTATTGCAAAAAATCTTACCAAACCTTTCAGTTGCATAATTTTGGAATTTTCGTAATGCCAAAAGTTTTTTCGGCAGGGCGGCAAAGATAAAGGAATTTAATTTTATTTTTTAACACCCTTTGCAGGGATATAATGATTTTATTTTAATTTGCGAATATGCTACGTTTAATTGCCTTGAATTTATTGAGTTTCACATTGTGTTTTATCTTTTTTTGTTCTTTTCAAACTATAAAAAAAGTCGAAATAGTGCATAATAAATCCAATATTCCTGATACAACTGCTCCCAATTTGCTAGAAAAGATCTTGAAAAAGGATACTAGCCTTGCTTATTATCTAAAAAAATCGGCTGATTTGAAAATTCAAATCATCTACACCAAAATTGATAGAAACAAAAGCAACAATCCAATTTGTAAAGATTATTTCTATAATGTAAATCCATCTTCTTATTTCTACCCAGCTTCTACAGTTAAACTTCCAACTGCTTTATTGGCTTTAGAGAAATTAAATACACTTAACATCCAAAGCTTAAATCCTTCTTCCACAATGATTACTGAAAAGGATAATGGGTTGCAAACTTCAGTTTATAATGATCCTTCTAGCATTGATGGCAAACCTTCAGTTGAACAATACGTGAAAAAGATTTTTTTGGTAAGTGATAACGATGCAATGAATCGTTTGTATGAATTTGTTGGACAACAACCTTTAAATGAATCCTTACATGCAAAAGGATACAATGAAGCCCAAATTATACATCGTTTAAGCATTTCACTATCTGAAGATGAAAATCGACGCACTAATCCAGTTTATTTTTTAGATTCTACGGGAAAGAAAGTATTTGAACAGCAAGGTCAATTTAGCCATCTACCATATTTTAACCGGAACAATAAAATTGGTAATGGTTATTTAAGCAATGGGAAATTAATCAATGAACCATTAGATTTCTCTAGAAAAAATAGAATTAATTTACTTTCTCTGCACAATATTCTTAAATCAGTAATGTTTCCTGCAATTTTTCCT
>CAMBYC010000172.1 GCA_945871875.1 Sphingobacterium thalpophilum | reverse complement strand
TTAAAAATCAAACCACCACCAGAAACTACGCTACCTTCATTAAGCATTGCAGCATATTCTGATGCATTCAATACGCCAATTTGGTTCAACACTTCTTGCATTCCGTAGTTGGTGTTGTAGTTAAATTCAGTTTTCTGATTTTTTCTACCACCTTTGGTTGTAACAACGATAACACCATTACCACCTTTCACACCATAAATAGCTGTTGTAGCTGCATCTTTCAATACACTGATAGATTCAATGTCGGAAGAGCTGATAGAATTAAGGTCATTTAATGTTTGTATAGATCCGTCTACTACTACTACAGGGTCTGTACCAGTGTAAGAAGGAATACCTCTAATTAAAACTGTAGGTTTAGCACCTGGAGAACCCGCTGAAATTACGGTAACACCAGAGGCACGACCTTGTAAAGCATCTTCTGCACGTACGGGGTGTAATTTTTCAATATCTGCTCCTTTAACGGTTGCAACAGATCCTGAAATTTTTGTTACCCTTTGTGTGCCGTATCCTACTACTACAACTTCCTCTAATTTGGTTTCTCCAGCAACCAATACAATAGTAATTGGTGTGCTTAAAATTTCAACTTCTTTAGATACAAAGCTTGTTGATGAAACCAATAAAGTTTTGGCTGTGTTTGGAACACTAAATTTAAAAGTTCCGTTTCCATCGGTAGAAACTCCTAATTGGGTTCCTTTTACCATTACAGATGCTTTGCTAATTGCAACACCTTTTTCATCTGTTACTTTTCCGCTGATTGTTTTGTTTTGTGCCCAAAGAAGAGAGGGGAGCACCATACAAAGGAAGAGGACAAGGACTCCTCCCATTACTTTTTTCATATGCAAGTTTTAGGTTTAAATAAAAAATTTATATCGTTGAATACAACGTTAAAGTTATTAAAATGTTAAAAATTTTATGTAAATTCTACTACATCACTACTACATCAAACTTCAATTATTGACATTACCATATTGATATTCAGTAAATAAAAACTACATCACCTCTACATCAAAAAAATTCTTATATTCAAATCTTTAAACTTTATGGCTTTAAGAATTGAATTTAACCCAAATTAAATTCTTACCATTTTGGAAAAAATTAACATTTGCTGTAATGAAACGCATTTTATTTCTATTTTATTTCATATTGATTTATAATACTTTATTGAGCCAAAATACAATTGGATTACCTAAAATTATAAATTACAACAAAACCGACTTCCATGGGGGTCTGCAAACTTGGGATATTGAGCAAGATAAAAATGGTAGTATGTATTTTGCCAATAATGAGGGATTACTTACTTATGATGGCACTTTTTGGAATATACACGCTCTGCCCAACAAAACCATAATGCGTTCGCTGGCCATACATACTGATGGTAAAATTTTTGTTGGTGGACAAGGTGAAATTGGATATTTTACCCCAGATGAGCATGGATTTTTAAAATATTTCTCCTTAATTAGCTTGCTTCCTCAAGCACAAGTAAAATTTGCAGACATCTGGGACATAGAAATAACGGGAGAATCTATCTTTTTTAGGGCAACAGATAGAATTTTTCACCTTACCAATAATACAATTTCCGTTTATCCAGCTCAAACAGCTTGGGAATTTATGAAAGTGGTTGGTAATAAAATATTTGCACAAGACCAACAACTAGGCCTATTTCAGTTTCGTAACAATAAATGGTTACCCATTGATAACAATGCACTTTTGTCTAATGAGCGTGTTTCAGGCATCATAGAATTTGGAAAAGATGTTTTTTTAGTAAGCACACTTGATAGACATTTCTTTAAGTTGCAAAACAATAAACTGCAAATCAATTCTAACTTTAATTCAATACCAATTCATTCCTACTCAAATAGAATGGTTGTATTAAATGCTAGAGAATTGGTTTTAGCAACAATATCCGAAGGTTGTTTTATTGTAAACCATGAAGGAAAAATTATACAACAAATTTCTCGTAAAGAAGGACTTCAAAACAATGCTGTTTTATGTTTGTTCTTAGACCGCAACCAAAATCTATGGGTTGGTTTAAACAATGGCATCAGCTTTATTGCATATAATGCTGCAATAAAATATATTACACCAAATCCAGACAATGAAGTTTCTGGATTCTCTGCAAGAATTTTTAACAACAAATTGTTTATAGGTTCTTCTGACGGAGCATATTCTGTTCCTATTGCACCCAATCAAGATGATATAAGTTTTACAAAAGGAAAATTTTCTTTCATCAACAATAGTGCTGGACAAGTTTGGCGGATTGATGAAGTGAACCAAAATTTGTTGATGGCACATACCAATGGAATTTTTCAAATTGGGGATCAATCTGCCAATAAAATTGCTAAAGAACCTGGATGGTTATTCATTCCTCTAAGTTCAATTTCTCCCTCACAAAACATTTTAACTGGAACATATACCGGATTAAAAATGCTATCCTTCAACAATCAACAATTCAAAGATGAAGGAAATTTAAAAGGCACTTACGAATCATTTCGATTTTTGGCATTAGATAACAACAACCAAATTTGGGCATCGCATCCCTATAGAGGTGTGTATTTGCTCACTCTTTCTGCCGATTTAAAAAACTACACCGCTCAATTGTTTACAGATAAACAAGGATTGCCATCTAATCTAGGAAATCATGTTTTTAAAATAAAAAACAATATAGTTTTTGCAACCTTAAAAGGTCCATATTCTTATGATGTAAAAAGCCAACGGTTTGTTCCATCTGAATTTTTAATGCCAATTCTTGGCACAAACGAAATCAGATATTTGAATGAAGATGAATCTGGAAATATTTGGTTTTCAAATGGCAAACAACTGGGTGTTGTAGATTTTAAAAGAGCAAAAGAAAAGGGAGAAAAATATTACATCACCTATTTCCCTGAAGTTACAGGACAAATTCTTTCTGGATTTGAAAATGTATACCCTTACAACAATAAAAACATCTTTATTTCATCAGAAAAAGGTGTAATCCTCCTTAATTATGAAAAATATACCTCATCTCCGTTTAATTTATCTATTTTATTGAGGAATGTAAAAGCAATTGGGAAAACAGACAGCCTTATCTATGGCGGATATCCATCTTTTGGCATTAAAGAAAACTTAAAAAATACGAATATTTCATTTCCTGAATTGCCACCCACATTTAATTCATTTCATTTTGAATACAGTTCACCCACTTTTGGTTTACATAATAATATAGAATACAGTTATTTTTTAGTGGGATACGATAAAACTTGGAGTAGTTGGACTACTAAATCTGAAAAAGACTATACAAACTTACCCCATGGAAAATATAATTTTCAAATCAAAGCTCGAGACAACTTGAACAATCAATCTGAAATTGTAAGCTATGGATTCGTGGTAAAACCTTCTTGGTACAATACCAGTTTTGCTTATATATTTTATGTTTTAGGACTATCTGGATTGGTTTTTTTGCTCATTCAATTGCAAAAAAAGAAGTTGAAAGAACAATTGCGTATTTATCAAGAAAAGCAGCAACAAATCAATATTCAATACCAGCTTGAACTAGAAAAAAATGAAAAAGAAATCATAAAGCTTCAAAATGAAAAATTAATTTCAGAGATGGTTTTCAAGAACAAAGAATTAGCCGATACTTCGATGCACTTGGTTGAAAGAAGCGATGCATTGTTAAAGGTGAAAGATGAGTTGCAAAAACTGTATAAAAAATCAAATGAAAACCACGATATCAAAAAAGCATTACAATTGGTAAATGATATTGAAAAAAACAACCTCAATTGGGAAAACTTTGCAGCACATTTTGATGAAATCAACAATAATTTTCTAAAAACCCTCAAAGCAAAATTTCCTAAACTTACACCCACCGACCTTAAAGTTTGCACCTATTTACAACTGAATCTATCATCAAAAGAAATTGCACAACTTTTAAACATCTCGTTGAGAGGGGTGGAAATAAGCAGATATAGGTTACGCAAAAAGTTAGAATTATTACCAGAACAAACCCTCGTTGAATTTCTAAATCAATTCAATTGAATAAAAGTCTTATTTAAAATTTTACTAATCAATTTTTGGAATTTGATGGTAACATTGTTCCAGTAATTTCAAAATCATCAAAATCAACCGATTGTGATGATGATACTTTTAATCCAAATAATTTGCCGAACATAGTATTTGCCGGAATTGTTTCCAAGAATACATCGTTTACATAATAAAAGAAAAAACGACCTACTTTATTAACGGTAAGTATATTTTTTTCATTTCTTCCCTTTTTTATGCCAGTTGTTGGAGTCCACTTTTTTAAATCTGTCCAAATGTCATTTTCTGATTTTATAATGCCGTAATTTCCGTTTGAAGTAATTTGAAATATATTGGTAGATTTTTTTTCGGAATCATAACAAAATTCGATACCATATCCCCAATTGTCAACCCCGCCCAACCATTCTGTAGAAACCGAAACGCTAAAATCTTTAGAAATATCGATGTTGGCATAACGATTAGAATGGTACCAATGGCTTTCTGGAATCACTTTAAATTTATATTTATTGCGCTCAATTTTTATTGAATAGTTTTGATCGGCGCCAGTAAACCATCCATTTGTATTATCCGAAAATGAATCTTTAAAAGTAAAAGAAGCAGTTGTGTTATTGGGTTTATCGTATTTCTTTTTAGCCGCTTCCCAACCTTTCTGTACAGCTTCAAGCCTTCTTGCTCTTGGAGGATGGGTATATGATCCATTTTCATTAACCGTTTTATCGCTATACGCCAATTTTGCCTGATATGCATCACCACCTAATAAATAAACAATAAATCCAGCAGTTTCATCGGCTTCCAGTTCCATGTCAACCCTTGTTGCGCCTGGCCTAGGATTAATAAGGTGATTATTTAAATGATGCCCCAATTCGTGTGCTAAAATGGTAAGTGTTTTCCAATCATTGTTGTTCACTTTTATATCCGCTTCTGAAAAATTTAACTGTCTAACAGATTGTAAAAAGTTTGGATTGAATAAGATATATGGCCGATTCTGTGCATCTAAAATTGCTGTACAATTATCGGTTTGTGTACAACTCATTATAATATAACCGTTTTTTAATCCATAACGATCTAATATAGAAGTAACCAATGCTTCTACATCTGTTGCACTGGCATATCCAGAACTGCTTTCACAAATTTTAGTATCGCCTTTTAAAGTTCCGAAAAACGATGTTCCTAAAGATTTTTGTCCAAATGAATAAGT
>CAMBYC010000171.1 GCA_945871875.1 Sphingobacterium thalpophilum | reverse complement strand
TCTTCAACCAATGCATAAATGTCTTTACTATCAGCCGACCAAGTAAAACCTGCAATTGGCCGGTCTAAATTTGCAGAAAGCAATGTTGAAGTACCCGTTTTTACGTTGATGATACCCAACTGATTTTGGTCGTACATATTGTAATTTTCTGATGATGTAGATTGAAGAAATGCAATCCATTGGTTATCAGCACTAAAAGCTGGAGAATTGTTCGGACCTTTAAAAGTGGTGAGTTGTTTTGGAGAAGATTTTGCAGCCAAATTGAGTAAAAAGATATCAGAATTGGAATTTTGATCTGGATCTGAAGTGATGTTACTCACATAAACAACAGCATTTCCATCTGCACTAAAACTGGCATCTTGTTCATTTTTATTGCCTTTTGTTAGGGTGTCTAATTTCTTAGAAGCAACATCAAACAAATACAAATGCGTTTTTCTGTTGTCTAAATATCCTTCATAATCTTGTTTAAACTGGAAACGGTCAATTTCGTAAGGTTTTCTAATTTTAGATTTTGATGTATCTGCAGTTGCAGGATCTTTTATAACGAAAATAATTTTTTTTCCGTCATTGCTCCAATTGTAAGATTGTAATTCTCCCTTGATTTTTGTTAATTGAAAGGCTTCGCCACCTCTTCGATCCATCAAAAACAATTGTCTATTTTCATCTTCTTTAGACGATGTTAAAAAAGATATATATTTTCCATCTGGGCTCCATTGCGCACTTCCTACACCTTGGGTTTGTTCTGTTAGACAAACAGTTTCTTTGCCATCCCAACTCACCATGTACAATTTAGAACTGTTTTTATCTTTTGCAGAATCTATTGAAGATTGTGAGTACATGATCCAATTGCCATCTGGAGAAAGTTTTGCGTTTTGAATTTGTTGCAAACGATATACATCACTGGGTTGGATGAAACGTGTAGGGGTAGTTTGAGCATTTAACCATTGTGAAAATAATAATAATACTGTTAGTCGATACAATTTTTGCATAATGTGGAGTTTCTGTAAATATAAATGAGTATTTGTGTAGAACGATGCATGTAGAAACAAAAACAGGTTGTATTAAATGAATAATACAACCTGTTTTTAAAATTTTATCTATTTTGATATAAGATTATCCTAGTTTGGCTTTCAAATTTTCGTCAATTGCGTCAAGGAATTCTTCTGTATAAAGATAATGATCACCATGGTTTACTTTATTTCCATGGATACAAACTGCGAGGTCTTTTGTCATTTTACCGCTTTCAACAGTTTCAATACATACTGCTTCCAATTGGTTTGCAAAATTGATCAATGCTTCATTGTTGTCTAATTGTCCACGGAAAGCCAATCCTCTTGTCCAAGCAAAAATTGAAGCAATAGGGTTTGTGCTAGTTGGTTTACCTTTTTGATGTTCACGGTAGTGACGAGTTACAGTTCCATGAGCAGCTTCTGATTCCATCGTTTTTCCGTCTGGAGTTACCAAAACTGAAGTCATCAATCCTAAAGATCCAAATCCTTGGGCAATACTGTCTGATTGTACATCTCCATCATAGTTTTTACACGCCCAAACAAAACCACCATTCCATTTCATAGCACTTGCTACCATGTCATCAATTAAACGATGCTCATAAGTAATTCCAGCATTTTTGAATGCTTCAGTAAATTCAGCTTCAAATACCTCTTGGAAAATATCTTTAAATCTACCATCGTATTTTTTTAAGATGGTATTTTTTGTGCTCATATATAAAGGCCAAGCTTTTTGTAAAGCCATATTCATACAACTGCGAGCAAAACCTCTTATGCTATCGTCTGTGTTATACATAGCCAATGCAACACCACCACCTTTAAATTGATAAACTTCATGTTCAATAACTTCTCCATCTTCTCCTTCAAACTTCACAGTAAGTTTTCCTTTTCCTGGAACAACAAAATCAGTTGCACGGTATTGATCACCAAAAGCATGGCGACCAACAACAATTGGACGATCCCATGTGGTTACCAAGCGTGGAATGTTTTTCATTACAATTGGCTCACGAAAAACAGTACCATCAAGAATATTGCGGATAGTTCCGTTTGGACTTTTCCACATTTGCTTTAATCCAAATTCTTGTACCCTTTGTTCATCAGGAGTAATTGTAGCACATTTGATACCTACACCATATTGTCTGATGGCATTAGCTGCATCAATTGTAACTTGATCATTCGTCTCGTCACGGTATTCCATACCAAGATCGTAATATTTAATGTCAATTTCGAGGTAAGGAAGAATCAATTTGTCTTTGATAAATTTCCAAATGATTCTCGTCATTTCATCACCATCCAGCTCAACTACGGGATTAGCAACTTTAATTTTTTCTGCCATTACAATTTTTTTAATATTTGCAAAAATAAGCATTGATAACAAAGTATTATCAATTTTTATGAAGTTCCTTTTGCATTTTGAATATTATATTTTGTAGTGTTTGAGTTATTTTTCTCATGTTTAGTGAATTTTAATAAAATTTTCCGTTACTTCATTCTACTGTTCTCTTTTTAATGATTTATGGACTTCAACAATTATTTTAATACTGTTTATGATTAAAAATATTATACTTTTTGGTTTGATTTTGGCTTTTGTGGGTTGTAATACGAGCAATGATAAACCAAAAGCAGAAAGTGAAATGACCTCAAAGGATTTTGTGGATTTGTTCAAACCATTAGAATCTGGATTTTTAATAAATTCGGCCAAAATTGCATCCTCAAATTTAGATTCTTTCCCCATTAGCAGTAATTTGGTTAATAAGTTTGTTCCTGATAGTATTTTTTTGCATGATTTCGGAAAAAAGACGAAGCTGAAGTTTTTTAGTTTAGGAAGAAAAACAGACAACAATAAAAATGATTATATTTTATTAAAGGCATCTAGTTTAAATAAAAAATTTGTTTACCTCTTTGTATTTGATAAAGAACAAAATTATAGAGCGGGTATCCCAATAATTAGCATTCCAGGCGAAAATAAAATTCAAACAGAAGCAGGGCTTGATAAAAAGTTTACTTTATCTATCAACAATTTAAAAACTGCTTCAGATGGACAAACTTATTTCACTAAAAATGTATATGCATACGACAATGATGGTTTTTTTACATTAATTCTTCGTGAATCCAATGAGATGCCGGCAAATCAGGAAGTTTATAATCCGATTGATAGTTTGCCAAGAAAACATAAGCTTTCTGGGGATTATATTAAAAACAAAAAGAACTTTTTGTCTATTCGAGATGGATCAAAGCCCAATAAATTATTATTTTTTATTCATATTGAATCTCAAAATGGTCGTTGTTCAGGAGAATTAAAAGGAGAAGCAGAGCTTGTTAATCCCAATAAATTAATTTACTCTGCAGCTGGCGACCCTTGTTCAATTGAGTTTAACTTCAGTGGAATTTATGTAGGTTTCCAAGAACTTAAAGGTTGCGGTAATTATAGAGGAATAAAATGTTCTTTTGACGGAGCATTTACTAAAATTAAGTTGAAGAATAAGTAAAAATTTACCTTATTAGCCGTGTATTATTTACACAATTACAATCTTAGTATTAGTTTTGCGTTATTATTGCTATAACTAATTTGAAACGCAAGAATTTATTTTATGACTAATTTTCGTCATTTTCAGGTACCCTACGCTGTTGATCCTAAGTATGTTACAAAAGCAGCTTATTTTTCTATGGAATTTGCCGTTCATCAACCATTAAAGATATATAGTGGTGGATTGGGTTTTTTAGCAGGATCTCATTTGAGAAGTGCTTATGAATTGAAACAAAGTCTTATTGGTATTGGCATTCTTTGGAAATATGGTTATTATGACCAAGCAAGAAATCAAGATCAAACCCTTCAAGTGCAGTGGAATGAAAAAATTTATAATTTTCTTGAAGATACGGGTATTAAGTTCCAATTGATTATTCACGATGCCCCAGTTTGGGTAAAAGTGTGGTATCTTAACCCCGAAACATTCAAATCTGCTCCATTATTTTTATTGAGTACAGATTTGCCCGAAAATGATTATGTTTCTCAAACCATCACACATCGCCTTTATGATGGGAATATGGCTACAAAAGTGGCACAATTTATCCTTTTAGGTCTTGGTGGTGCTAAATTAATTGATGAATTGGGATACAATCCTGATGTTTATCATTTAAATGAGGCACATGGTGTTTCTGCAGTTTTCCATTTGATGAGAAAGTTTGGCAGTAAAGAAGAAGTTCAAAAGCGGTTGGTTTTTACAACCCATACTCCTGAAGAAGCTGGTAACGAAAAGCACGATATTCAACTTTGTTATAAAATGTCATATTTCAATGGCTATTCCATTAATGAAGTAAAAGAAATGACTGGGGTGCATGATAATCAATTTAACCATTCGCTTGTAGCTTTACGTTTTGCTAGATTGGCAAACGGTGTATCAGAATTACATGGACATGTTAGTAGAAAAATGTGGAGTCGCTATGATAATATTGCCAGAATTGTGCACATTACCAACGCACAAAATTGGAAATATTGGGCCGATAAACAATTGTATTCATCAATGGAGCAAAATGATGAAGAGCGTTTTATTGATAGAAAGACGTTTTTAAAAAAGCGTGCTTTTGATACGGTTGCAGACCAAACGGGCAAGTTGATGAATCCAGATGTATTTACAATAGTTTGGGCAAGAAGATTTGCTGGTTATAAACGTGCTGAACTCATTACTAGAGATAGATATCGTTTTGAAAAATTGCTTAGTAATAAAAAGCATCCTGTTCAAATAGTTTGGGCTGGAAAACCATACCCATTAGATTATCCTGCTATTTCAGACTTTAATCATTTGGTGCAACTGAGTAAATCATATAGTAATGTTGCTGTTTGTACAGGTTATGAATTGCAATTGAGCAGAAGATTAAAACAAGCATCAGATCTTTGGTTAAACAATCCACGTGTGCCTCGTGAAGCTTCAGGAACGAGTGGAATGACCGCCGCAATGAATGGATCTGTTAACTTTTCTACAAACGATGGTTGGATTGTGGAATTTGTAAAACATGGTATAAATGGTTTTGTTGTTCCTCCAGTAGATTATGAAAATATGAGTACTGAAGCCCAAGATCAATACGATTTAGATAAACTTTATGACATCTTGGAAAACGAAATATTACCTACTTATTATGAAAACCCACAAGGTTGGAGAGATATTGTGAAAAATGGTATGAAAGATGTGCAAATACAATTTGACTCAAACCGCATGGCTCATGAATATTATGAGTTGATGTATAATGGGAAGTAG
>CAMBYC010000170.1 GCA_945871875.1 Sphingobacterium thalpophilum | reverse complement strand
GCATGAATAGATAACGTTCCGCTTTCTGGCAAATTGTATTCAAGTGTGCTTTTACTTTTCATGGGATTAGGATAGAAATTAGTTTTCATATCTAATACCGGCATATTCATATTTAAAATACTGGTGATCACTTGTGTAGATAAATTTTTGTTTGCATACACATAGTATTCTCCTGGCTGCAAGTTAATGGTTGCAACACCATTTACTACCCCTTGTGTTTTATCTGTAAATACACTATACCAAGTGCCATCAGCAGGGAAACTTACAGAGTTTGTTTGTGGGATAACATCAAAATTACCAACAACTACAAGTTTAATTGAATCTCCATTTAGCTGTATCGATTTAAATAATCCTGTAGTATTTAAAGTGTATTTATTTGAAATAAAATCGTTGGTATATTTTGAATTTGTTCTAAGTTTTAAAAACTTTGCATAAGCATCAAACAATCCTTTTCTATTTGGATTGCTGTAATAATCCCATCTAATAGGCTTATCGGATAACCTACAATTGGTAGCAACACTTAAATCAGTACAGGTATTAATAGAATAGTTATATCCAAGTTCACCAAATTGCCACATTGTTTTAGGCCCCGGAACCAATGCCCAAAAAGCTGCAGCCATTTCATTTCTTTTTAATGCAATAGCAGTATCTCTTGTATTATAAGAACCATTTGAATTGCCGTAATTGATATTCTTAAACATAAGCCTTTCTTCGTCGTGGCTTTCCATATAAGTAACTAGGTTTTGCTTAGACCAACCTCTTCCATTGGAATAGGCATAGTTAAGCGAAGCATCAGTTGAATATCCCATGGTAGATTGATTAAAATTATGGTTGGCATTGCCCCAAAGCAGCATACCATAATTTGCCAATTCAGTTTCCTCAGAATTGTCAGCAAAATGCTCCAAAATACAATAAGAATTTGTAGAGACTTTTTGCATTGTATCATAAATGTTTTTCCAAATGGCAATACGAGTTGGATCATAATTGCCCCAAGCACCAACATTTGATGGATTGTTTTTTTGTGTAAAACCCTTAGACAAATCCCATCTAAAACCATCAATACGATAATTGGTTAACCAATGTTTAACTACCCTCGAAACAAGTGATTTAGTGGCTGCAGACTCATGATTAAAGTCATTGCCTACATTATATGGATGTGTGGCTGCCTGATTTAACCATGGATTGTTAGTTGCAGGTGCTCCGGTGGCTCCATCCCAATACATTTGGGCCAAGGGAGAAGAATTAAAAACATGGTTCATTACAATGTCTAATACAATTGCAATTCCTTTTGCATGTGCAGAGTCTATAAATTCTTTGAACGCCATTTCTGTACCATAGTATTTATCTAAAGCAAAATTAAAATTAGAATTGTATCCCCAACTATTATTGCCCTCAAATTCTGCAACAGGCATAAGTTCAATTGTATTAATCCCTAATCTTTTAAAGTAATCCAAGCTATCACGTAATTCATTAAAATTTTGTTTTTTAACAAAATCTCGAATCAATAATTCATAAATAATTAGATTGCTTTTATTGGGGCGAACAAAATTATTGCTCTTCCAATTGTATTTTGGTTTAGCGGTTTGTAATACACTCACAATACCAGAAGTTTTACCAGTAGGATATGCTTTTAAATTGGGATAAGTAGTTGCAGGAATGTAACTATCATTATTAGGATCAAGTACTTTTTCTGTATTATAATCTGCTACCTTTAGATTTCCATCTATAAGATATTGATAAGCATATTCAACACCAGGTATTAAGCCATTCAACTGAATCCAGAACCGACTACTGTCTTTTGTCATTTTCATCGCATTGGAAATACCCACTGTCCAATTATTAAAATCTCCTAGCACATTGATGATTTTTTTATTGGGTGCATATAAAACCAACACTACCGAAGTATCTCCAGCTTGATAATTAATCCCATCCACTACACCTGCTGGAAGATCTTCTATAACCTGACTACCGTTAACATAAAACTCAGAAGAATCAGTATCTATAAACGAATTGCTTGTTCCTTTTAAATATATTTTTTGAGTACCTACTTTATTAATAACCTTGTAAGTGCTTAATGTATTAACATTATTCCCTGAAAACAAAAGGGTGTCATTAAAAAATATCGACAAATTTGTGCTTTGATTGGCTTTAGCATTAATACGGATGGTATCACCAATTTTTTTGGAAACAGGTTCTAAATTTTTTGTATAGGTTGGTTGAGATAAAGGGGTATCAATTCTAACATGTAAGTTATTATCATATACGTTTACAAACATGTCCGATCCATCTGCATTTCGAAGTACATTATTGCCGGCGCCATCTCTAAATAAGATGGCAATTTTTAAAATTTTCTCATTGGGATTAGTGACACCAAAAAAAGTTCTAAGATTGTTGTTAATGGTATACGACAATTTATTGTTTCCTAATGGGGTGCATTTAAATTTAACATCCGAATTTCCCCAGATAGATGCAACATATTTCCAATCTGAACTATTGGCACTTAGCGTAGTTATAACTCCGATATGTACAAATACGTCATTTGTATTTCCCAATAATCTTTTATTGCCCAAAGAGGCATCAGCAATAATATTAACTGAAGTACTCGATTCAGTAATGAAATCAGGCACAGTTACTAACAATTGACCATTGGTTTGCAATGTCAATACTGTTAGTATTAAAATAAATAATTTTCTCATTTAGCAAGCAATCTAGGTAATGTGTACAAATTACGCAGTACTAAATTAACTAAAATTTAATAAAAAAAAATAAAAATTTAAAATATTTATTTTTTTATTATAAATAATACTAAATATTTTGAAAAAATTTTTTCTATTTCAAAAAAGGATCTAAAGCGATGGTTGGTTTGCCAGAATTGTCAAAAGCGCCAAGTGAATATCCCTGCCAATTGTTATATGATTCAGGTTCCCAATAAAAAACACCTAACCCATTGTTGCTATTTACCGATTTTAACTTTGTAATTAAGTCTTGAATAAATAAATTTGTCTCATTAGCACTGTCCCAAGGCATCCCAATTTCAACAACCATTACTGGTGTTTTATATCTATCAATCATATCATTTATATTTTGCAAACATAAATTGTTTGCACTTTGCCAACCACCAACAGTATAAGAAGGGTATAATGACATGCCAATGATATCCCATTTACCTCCATTATTTTTTAGACCATCAAAAATCCACCTAAACAATGAATTGTTCCAACCATTTGAAACATGTGCAATTACTTTTGTGTTGGGAAAAACACTTTTAGTAGCATCATAACCTGTGGCAATAAGTTGGGCAAAATTTTGCATATTTGTACTTGCTTTACCATCAGGCCATAATAAACCATTATCGGTTTCATTGCCAATTTGAACCCAGGTAGGATTAATCCCTGCATTCTTCAATTGTGTTAATATAAATTGTGTATGATTTTTTAAAGAATCTTTTAAAACTGGAAATGCAGCAGTTGACCATGCTGCTGGTTTTGTTTGTTTTCCAGGATCTGCCCAAGTATCACTGTAATGAAAATCAATCAATAATTTTAATCCTACAATTTTTGCTCTAGTACATTTAGCAATTACATCATCTAAGCCATTCCATTTATTGGTAGGATTTACCCAAACACGAATTCTTATGGCATTCATGCCAATTTCTTTCATTAAAGCAAAACAGTCTAAAGCAACTCCATTTTTATTGTAAAATTTCTTCCCATTTGCTTCCATTTCAGTAACCCAACTAATATCTGCACCTTTAACAAAATTAGTATCAGATACCGGTGTGATAACTGGCGGAACTGGATCTATAATTGGCTTCTCAATGCTGGTTTTACAAGCTAGTAAAAATATACTTGTTAAAAAAAGGATATTACGGGCAAACTTTATTTTCAATCGCATCATAAAAGAATAGTGTTTGTACTTAGTATTTCTATAAAAATTGCCTTAATTTAACAAAATTAAATTGATATAATGAAATTCTTAACAATAAGTTTTCTCTTTTTTTGTATTGCACCATTTTTAAATGCACAACCAATTCCTAAAGTACAAAGAGGTAGTATAGTTAGAATTGAAAAATTTTCATCAAAGTATATTGAACAACGTAACATTGATGTTTGGCTACCTAATGGATATGTAAAGAAAAACAAATATGCAGTTTTGTATATGCAAGATGGTCAAATGTTATTCGATTCAAATTCAACTTGGAATAAAAAAAGTTGGATGATTCATGAAACAATATCTGACTTAATTGATAAACAAAAAATATTTGATGTAATTGTAGTTGGGATTTGGAATGGAGAACAAAAAAGACATTCGGAATATTTCCCTCAAAAACCTTTTGAAATGTTAACCACAGATCAAAAAACAAGGATACAGGATGCTGTTAGAAAAAATAATGTGTCCGTTTTTAATAATTACGAGATTAATTCAGATTATTATTTAAAATTTATAGTAGAGGAACTTAAACCATTGATTGATGAAAAGTTTTCTACAAAAAAAGATGCTAAAAATACATTTATTGGAGGCAGCAGTATGGGTGGACTAATTTCGATGTATGCAATTTGCGAATATCCACAAATATTTGGCGGCTCAATTTGTATGTCTACGCATTGGCCTGGAATATTTCAAATGGAAAACAACCCAATTCCACAAGCGTTTTTAGATTATCTGAAAGCAAATTTGCCAAAACCAAAGTCTCATAAAATTTATTTTGATTGTGGAGATAAAACATTAGATGCATTATATCCTCCCTTACAAAATAAAGTAGATGAAGTAATGATTAAAAGAGGGTATAATTCCAAAAGCTGGTTGACTAAATACTTCACCAATCAAGACCACAGTGAAGATGCCTGGCGAGGACGAATTCAGATCCCTTTACAATTTATGTTAGAAAAATAATTGAGTTTCAGATATAAGCATTTAATTAACCGTTCTTCTATGATTTTATATTATTGGCAAGTAATATAGTTTTATTAAATATTCCCTACAGTCTTTTTTTCATTAACCCACATTCCACAAATTAAAAAAGTCTCCCTCCGATGAATCGAAGGAAGACTTTTTATAAAGATTAAACTATACTTTAATTAGAAGTTAGAAACAACACCCGTATCAAACCATAAGCGTGTTGCAATATTATCTGGACCGCCCATTTTAGCTACTGCATCAGCTACACCTGCTGCGTTTCCAGTTCTTTCACCATTGATGAAAGGCATTCTCTTAATCCACTCGTTTGCAGGAATAACTCCCCAATCAGGACCAGAATCATTCTTAGCCACATT
>CAMBYC010000169.1 GCA_945871875.1 Sphingobacterium thalpophilum | reverse complement strand
CTACCACCAATACAAGCGTTTACGGACCTATGAGTGAACCCAATCATATTAGTGGATCACATAAAAGAACGCTATATTTTTATTTTGGCTTACCCAAAACAACTACAACAATTGAGCAATACAGTAGGCCAGCTGTGGATAATGTGTTTACCCCTATTCCCTAACCAATCTTATTATTTTATATGACCAACCAACTTCGATTTATAGTATTATGCATGGGTTTTGGCATGATTTGCCTCAAAAGCATTGCGCAACCCATTGATAGAGCAGCTGTTGTACGAAGACATACGATCCAAGTAAACCGCATCGATTCCCTTTCTTCCCTCAGCGTGGGGAATGGAAACTTTGCATTCACCGTTGATGCAACAGGAATGCAAAGTTTCCAGGAGTTATATGCAAAAGGCGTTCCCTTGGGCACACAATCGGTTTGGGGCTGGCACAGTTTTCCTAATAATGAGCATCTTATCATTGAAGAAGCCCAAAAGGTATATACTATTGAAGGTCGCAAAATATCCTACACCGTTCAACCCAAAGAACCTGAAAGAGCCAAAAAGGCAGTGGAATATTTCCGTGTGAACCCGCATCGTTTGCAATTGGGTAATATTGGATTGGAAATTACAAAAAATGACGGATCTCTTGCCACTTCAACTGACATCAAAAACATCAATCAACAACTAGATGTTTTTACAGGGATTATCACCAGCAAGTTTACCGTTGATAATTATCCTGTCACAATTTTAACTGTTTGTCATCAACAACAAGATGTACTTGCTTTCAAAATTGAAAGTCCGCTTTGTGGTTTAAATAGAATCGCTATTAAAGTTAGATTTCCTTATCCAAACGGACAGTTTAAAGATGTGGGGAATAATTATACAAAAGAGGATGCACATCAATCCATATTAAAAACTGAATTAAATAATGCAACAATTCAACGAAAAATTGATACTACAAATTATGCTGTAGATATAAGTTGGTCTGCAAAAGGGTTTATAAAAAAGATTCAAACCCATTATTTTTTGATTCAACCTGCAACAAAAAGCAATTCTTTTGAATGCAGTTTCCGTTTTAGAGATCAAACACAGCTGAGTGTTTTGCCCAATTTTGAAAGCACCAATCAAAGTAGCATTTTAGGTTGGAAGAAGTTTTGGCTATCTGGCGGTGCTGTAGATTTTGCCGGAAGCAAAGATCCACGTGCTTTTGAGTTGGAGCGAAGAATGATTTTATCCCAATACCTTACTAAAATACAATGTTCGGGAGATTATCCTCCTCAAGAAACGGGGCTCACTTACAACAGTTGGTATGGCAAACCGCATTTGGAAATGCATTGGTGGCATGCCGTTCATTTTGCACAGTGGGGAAGGCCAGAATTGATGGAAAAGAGTTTGGATTGGTATTTTAAGGTGGCAGATAAAGCCGAAGCCATTGCAAAGCGACAAGGTTTTGAGGGTTTGCGTTGGCAAAAAATGACCAACAACCAAGGAGATGAAACACCTTCTTCAGTTGGTGCTTTCCTGATTTGGCAACAGCCTCATTTCATTTATATGGCGGAAATGTTGTACAGAAGTAAACCATCTTCTGATGTATTGAAGAAATATAAGTCCCTGATTTTTGCTACAGCTGATTTTATGGCATCTTTTCCAACATACAATCCCCAAACAAAAAAATACAATTTAGGTAAGGGGCTAATTCCCGCTCAAGAATGTTTTGATGCAGTAAGTACATTTAATCCAACCTACGAATTGTCTTATTGGAGTTGGGCTTTAAGCATTGCTCAGCAATGGCGTTTGCGTTTGGGATTAAATCGTGAGAAAAAATGGGACAATATCATTCAACATTTAGCACCATTACCCCAAGCCAATGGTGTGTATCTAGCAGCAGAAAATACACCAGATTGTTACCAACCCAATTCGAAATATTTAACCGACCACCCCGCGGTTTTAGGTGCCTACAGCAGCATTCCCGCAGCCAATGGATTGGATACCATTGTAATGAAACGAACCTATAATCTTGTATTGCAAAAGTGGAATTGGAACGAAACCTGGGGTTGGGATTATCCACTCATGGCAATGACTGCCGCGCGTTTACATTTACCAGAAAATGCAGTTGATGCACTTTTGATGCCGGTTCGTACAAATACATATCTTGTAAATGGACATAATTTTCAAGATGAACGCTTAACCATTTACCTTCCCGGTAATGGTGGAATGCTCAATGCAATAGCAATGATGTGTACTGGAACGGATGCAGATAAAATTGGAAATATAGGTTTTCCGCAAAATGGAAATTGGAAAGTAAAATGGGAAGGGTTGAAGAAAATGTTTTAATCTACGGGCTCTAGTGGTTTATTTTTATTGCTTTAGCCTGATACATTTTATTTCAAAATGAGATTAATAAATTATCCATGTATAATAAAATTAACTTTATTCTAAACACGCTAAAATCTTTTAAATCAATCAAAATGAAGTATTTATCTCTGGCGATTGTATTTTGTCTGACTGCAGCAGTTGGAAATTGTCAACAGCCTTTGTGGCATAATATATCTCGTTCGGTTAGATACCACCCCGAAGGCACTGACATAGTAATTGAAAATGGCAATAAGCGTTTCAATAGAGCTTTGTATGGTGGCAATACAGCTTTCCGTGCGGAAGCAGGTGATTTACCCGAATTTGCTTTGTACCTACCCGGTATGGGTGGAAACCTAAAATTTGGCATTGTTAAAAACGGACAAAGCAAATGGTTGATTGCCGCCAACAATATAAAAGCGATTTACAGGGCTGGTTCTATGTTGTATGAAATCAAAGACGCACTTTTAGATAACGGCATCATATACATAAAGGCAATTGCATTGTTTGATAAAGAAGGTTTAATGGTTGAAATCAAAACCGCAAACCTGCCCAAAGGAATACAACTTGTTGCTGCTTATGGCGGTGCAACAGGCAAAAAGTTTTCAAGAGATGGTGACATCGGTGCAGACCCGGAATCTTCTTTTTACCTAAAACCCGAATATTGCACAGATAACATCTTTGCTATCCAACAAAATGCATTTCAACTGCATTATGCTTTACCTCAGGCACTTAGTACAGAAGAACGTGTACACATCCAATTGCAAACTACGTCTAACGATGAAAAATCTAAGTATTTAGAAAAGGCAAAAGCAATAAAAGGAATATTCCCATCTGTTGCCAATCTAAAAGTTTGTGATGCCAATATGCAGCAATCGCCTAAGCAATTGTTTGAATCCAATCAAAGTTCGAATGCTCCTTTAATTGCGGCAACAATTGATTTACAAAGCAAAGAATCCTATTGTTTTCTGTTGCAGCAACCCGATAAAAACAATCGCCTTACTTACACCGATTTGCCCAATCTCTTAAGCCAAGCAGAATCTACAAGAAAAGCTTTAACACAAACCATCACTTTAGAAACCCCAGATCCTTACATCAATACTTTGGCTGAAAATTTAAGCATTGCGGCAGATGCCATTTGGGAAGATCCTTCCTATATGCATGGCGCGGTTGCTTGGCGTATGCGCTTGAATGGTTGGCGTGGACCATACATCGCCGATGTATTGGGTTGGCATGATCGAGCAAGAACACATTTCAACGGCTATGCATTGTCGCAAATTATTTCTCCATTGGATGGTCCAGTTGTGGCTGATACTGCTTTGCACCTTGCCCGTCAATTGGAAAAACTTGGCAATAGTGTGTTCAGCAGCGGTTATATTTCCAGAAATCCGGGTGGCGATAAAAGGGCTCACCATTACGATATGAACTTGGTTTTTATAGATCAATTGTTGCGTCACTTCAATTGGACAGGTGATACGGCTTATGTTAAACAAATGTGGCCCCTCTTAAAACGGCATCTAGATTGGGAAAAAAGAAATTTCGATGCCGATAACGATGGATTGTATGATGCGTATGCGGCGATATGGGCAAGCGATGCATTGCAATATAGCGGCGGCGGAGTTACGCATTCCTCTGCGTATAATTATTTCGCCAACAAAACGGCAGCAATATTGGCGGCTATAATTAAGGAAGATAAAACCCCTTTTGAACGGGAAGCCTCGAAAATTCTACAAGCAGTTAACAAACAATTGTGGATGAAAAACAACGGTTGGTATGCCGAATACAAAGATCTGTTGGGCAACCAAAACATTCACCCTTCTGCGGGTTTATGGACAATCTATCATGCCATTGATGAAGAAATATCGAATCCTTTTCAAGCATATCAATCTTTACAATACATCAATCACCATATTCCGCATATACCGATAGCCGCAAAGGGATTACAAGATACTAACCTCTACACTATTTCCACTTCCAATTGGCAGCCTTATACTTGGTCTTTGAATAATGTGGCATTGTCTGAAATTTTACATACTTCCCTAGCATATTGGCAGGGCGGAAGTGCTGAAGAAGCCTTTGTATTGTGGAAAAGCGCATTGATGGAAAGCATGTTTCTCAGCAGCAGTCCGGGTAGTTTTATTCAATTGTCTTTTTATGATGCCATAAGGGGTGAACTCTATAGAGATTTTGCAGATCCTATTGGTATGGTTGGTCGATCTTTGGTGGAAGGATTGTTTGGCATTCGGCCAGATCTATTGCAGAACAACATAACGGTAGCACCAGGTTTTCCTGAACAATGGAATCATGCATCGCTTACCACGCCTGATATACATATTGGCTTTAAACGAAACGGATTAACGGAGCAGTACAACATTCAACAACATTTTAAGCAATCGCTTCAATTGCAATTGATTGTTCCCGTTTATCGGGATGGTATCGCACAAATAACGGTAAACGGTAAAAAAGTAGTGGGTAAGATGGATGCACAAAAGATTGGGAAGCCATCCTTACAAATCACTGTTCCAACAGCAGATTCAGTTGTAATAAACATCAAATGGAGCGGAAACGCCATCGAAAATGTAGTGAAACTGCAACAAGTTGATGTGTCTCAGCCACTCCAAATCAACTTCAAAACGGCATCAATCAGTACAATTTACCCGCAGGAGCAAGGATTCATCCAAACAAAATTGACTAACCAGTCCCTTATGGGCAGTTTTGCAACATCTGGGAACAAAACGCTATTTGCAAAGGTCAAGCAAGGTGCATATACTTGGTGGCAGCCAATCAATATCATGGTTGTTGATAAGCCAAAAATCCAACAAAAGCCTATCATCACAGCCGCTACAATATTTGAAAAAATCAACCTTACCCCATTGTTTAATGCTGAAGTCAACGCGATTTTCACAAACCAATACCTATCTCCCCGACCATCTGTTCCAACATTGCAATTGCCTACCCAAGGCATTGGCAATTGGGC
>CAMBYC010000168.1 GCA_945871875.1 Sphingobacterium thalpophilum | reverse complement strand
TTATTAAATTTCGTCTATATATTATAGTGAATAAGTTAACAAATTATTAAATCTAAAAGCAGGTACAAATTATTTGTTCATAAAACAAAAAACCCTGCCAAGAATGGCAGGGACATAAAGCAAACAATCGAAAAATTTTTATAAAGATGGTGCAGCTGCCCTAATTTCAGGGGATACACCCATTTGATATTGTTCAAAATTTGCAACAAACAATGATGCCAACTTTCTTAACTGAATATCGTACATATCTTTATCTAACCAAGTGTTTTTAGGATTCAAAAGTGTATCTGGTACACCAGGACAAGAATCAGGCGTTTCAAGATTGAAAATAGGACTTTTTTCAAAATTTACATATTCTAAATTTCCTTCCAATGCTGCGTTAATCATTGCTCTAGTATAGGAAAGTTTGATTCTGTTCCCAATACCATAAGGTCCACCAGTCCAACCTGTGTTAATTAGCCACACATTTACTTTGTGTGTTTTTAGTTTTTCGCCCAACATTGCCGCATATTTGCCAGGATGTAATGGTAAAAAAGGTGCACCAAAACACGCACTGAATGTAGCCTTTGGTTCAGTAACCCCCATTTCTGTTCCTGCAACTTTAGCAGTGTAACCACTAATGTAATGATACATAGCTTGCTCATTACTTAGTTTTGATATTGGGGGTAAAACACCAGATGCATCACAAGTAAGGAAAAAAATATTTTTAGGATGACTTCCAATAGAGGGATTCATTGCATTTGCAATGTAATGTAGCGGATATGAAACTCGAGTATTCTCCGTTAAACTGATGTCGTCGAAATTAATGGTCGAAGTTTCTGGATAAAAACAAGTATTTTCCACTAGAGAACCTTCTTTAATGGCTTGAAAGATTTCAGGTTCTTTTTCAGCAGTTAAGCCAATGCATTTTGCATAACAACCGCCTTCAAAGTTAAAAATACCCTTATCAGACCAACCATGTTCATCATCACCAACCAACTTTCTAGAGGCATCTGCACTTAATGTTGTTTTTCCTGTTCCACTCAATCCGAAAAACAATGCTGTGTCATTTTTTTCGCCAATATTGGCTGAACAATGCATACTCAATACTTGTTTTTCGTAGGGTAAAATGTAATTGAGGATGGTAAAAATGCCTTTTTTAATTTCGCCTGTGAAGGCTGTTCCTGCTATTAAAATAATTTTACGTTTGAAATTAATAACCGCTGCATTTTCATTGGGCGTGCCGCTTGATGCAGTATTCAATAGCAAACCTGGGGCAGAGTAAATAACCCATTCAGGTGAGAATGTTTCTAATTCTTCTTCCGTAGGACGAAGAAACATATTGTATGCAAACAAATTATTTGCAGGTTTTTCGTTAATAATTCTAATGCTTAATCGAAAATTTTTATCTGCACATGCATAGCAATCTCTTATAAACAATTCATTTTTATTGTTTAGAAATTGTGTTACTTGCTCAAAGATGTCATCAAAATAGTGAGGTTCAATAGGTAAATTAAAATTATTCCAATAAATTGATGAAGTGGTGATATCATCTTTCACTATAAACTTATCATTAGGTGATCTACCCATGAATTTACCCGTTTGTATTACTAGTGAGCCATTATCAGCTAATTCACCCTCGGTTCTTTCTAACGTAGATGCGATTAGTTTATCCGGAGTATTTTGGTAATGGACAAGACCTTTAACATCTAACCCCAATAGGGATAAATGCTCTGTTGAAATAGATGGAATAGTAGTTGAAGCAATCATTTGTTATTAAATTGGAAATAAGTTTGACATTAAAATTTTAACAAAATATATTTTGTTTAACGATAAAATTTTGAAATTGTTTTAAAATAAGTTTAAAAATTAGAATTATTCAAAATATTGCTAGAAATGTTAGTTGTATTATAATTCCACTTTAAAATCTTAAATAATTTGTAATTTCTTTATGATTGATGAATTATGAATTATGAGTTATGCAACATGAGTTGTTACATATTAGTATGGAAAATATTGAGATTTTGCCAAAAGCTCAATATTTATTACAAACATCAAACAACTAATAATTCATAATTTATAATTCATAACTCATTACTAACAACTAATAACTAATAACTAATAATTCATAATTCATATATTGCAGTATGAAATATTCACAACTGAGTGCAGAAATATTTACAACCAATCGCAAAAGATTTATAGATAGAATGGAACCCAATTCAATTGCTATTTTTAACAGCAATGATGAAATTCCAACAAATGGTGATGCCTTATATAAATTTAAACAAAATACTGAGTTGTTTTGGTTGTCTGGCATCAACCAAGAAGATACAATGGTGGTATTGTTTCCCAATAATCCAGATCCTCGATATAGGGAAGTTTTGGTATTGGTAAGGCCCAATGAGGTAAAAGAAAAATGGGATGGTAAGCGTTTAAGAAATTCTGAAGCTACCGCAATTTCTGGGATTGAAACTATCGTTTGGTTGGATAGTTTAGACGCACTGTTGCAAACTTGGATTCATCTTGCTGATTCTATTTATTTAAACTCTAATGAAAACGATCGCAAAGCAAGTTTATTGGCTGTTAGAGATTATCGTTTCATCTCAGAAATGAAAGATAGATACCCTCTTCATCAATATAAGCGTGCCGCAAAGTTGATGAAAGAACTTCGTTCAATTAAAACATCTCATGAAATTGAAGTAATCAATACTGCAATTGACATAACCGATAAAACTTTCAGAAGATTGCTCCAATTTGTAAAACCCGGTGTTTGGGAACACGAAATTGAAGCAGAAATTTACCACGAATTTTTACGCAATCGTGCTACCGGAACTGCTTATGGTTCAATTATTGCCAGTGGCGATCGTGCAAGAACTTTACATTATGTGTTTAATAACCAAGAATGTAAAGATGGTGAAATGTTGTTGATGGATTTCGGGGCAGAGTACGGCAACTATTGTGCAGATCTTACCAGAACTATTCCTGTAAACGGGAAATTCACAAATCGACAAAAGGAAGTTTATAATGCATGTTTTCACCTTCACCAATTTGGAGCTTCTATCTTAAAACCAGGCATCAGCATTGTTGATTATACAGAAAGAGTTGGAGATGAAGCTACCGAGCAATTTCAAAAAATCGGTTTAATTAGTGCTGCAGATGTAAAAAATGAAGACAAAGACAATCGTGCTTACCGCAAATATTTATACCATGGAATTTCCCACCATTTGGGAATTGATGTTCACGATTTAGGAACAAGAACAAACCCAATAGAAGCTGGAATGGTTTTTACCATTGAACCTGGTATATATATAGAAGAAGAACAAATGGGTATTCGTATAGAAAATAATTACTGGATAACTGAGCACGGGAATATCGACCTTATGAAAAATATTCCCATTACAGTTGAAGAAATCGAAAACTTAATGCAGCATTAAATTAATTATCAACCTTTAGAACCAGATTTTAATTTGTATTGTTTGTAATCTTAAACCGTTGAATGAAAAATATTGCTAATTTTTTTACTTTGCTCAACTTGTTGTTGGGATGTATGTCTATAATATTTATGTTACAAACCGGCGAATCGGTGATGAATTATAGTGGAGGAGAATGGAAAGTGTTTTTCCCAGAAAGGGTACAATGGGGTGCATTTTGTATTCTGCTAGCCGCTGCAATTGATTTTTTAGATGGATTTATTGCACGTATTTTAAATGCTGAATCAGAATTAGGAAAGCAATTGGATTCTTTAAGTGATGTTGTTAGTTTTGGTGTTGCTCCTGGAATATTAATGTATCAATTGTTGAGAATTGCTTACGCCTATGAACCAACGGGTTTAGATACACCAATGTATTTGTTGCTCCCAGCCTTATTGTTGCCTCTTGCAGCTGCTTGGCGTTTGGCTAGATTTAATATTTCTAGAGCTAATTTAAGTGGATTTATTGGAGTACCTGCACCTGCTGCTGGAATATTTATCGCCTCATTACCTCTCGTTATTTGGTACAATTATTTCGGGTTACAACATTTTATAATTAATAAATGGGTATTATACGGCATTGTTTTAATTACCAGCTTTTTAATGGTTTCAAAATTACCAATGTTGAGTTTCAAAATAGTAAATAGAAGCATTCAAAGCAATTGGAAAAAGCTTTTATTGCTGGTAGTTGGAATAGTAGGTTTTTTTGTTTTCCAATGGCTAACCATTCCAATCATTTTCTTGCTGTATATTATATTATCTTTACTGCCTGAAAATAAAAGAGCATGATATATACTGTACAAATTAATGTGATGCCGTTGAAAGAATTGTTAGATCCTCAGGGAAAAGCAGTGCTTAATGGTTTAGTAAATGTTGGATTACCTGCTGTAAAAGATGTAAGGGTTGGAAAACGGATAACTTTACAAGTGGAGGCTGATTCTAAAGAAGATGCAATGGCAATTGCTGAAGATGCATCCAAGAAATTATTGGCAAATGCTGTGATGGAATCTTTTGAAGTTTCGGTTGATTAAACCATGCTATACATCATCCCTACACCCATTGGCAATTTAGGTGATTTCACTTTTCGTGCGGTTGAAATATTAAAACAAGCAGACCTCATTCTTGCTGAAGATACTCGCACTTCAAGTGTATTACTTAGACATTACCAAATTCAAAAGCCAATTACACCTTATCACCAACATAATGAACACAAAATTGTGGCTCATCTTACAGATCAATTGGTTGAAGGGAAAGTGATGGCACTACTTACAGACGCTGGTACTCCCGGAATCTCAGACCCCGCTTTTCTCTTGGTAAGGGCTTGTGTGAAAAGAGAAATTAGGGTTGAATGTTTGCCAGGAGCTACTGCCTTTGTGCCGGCACTTGTTAACAGCGGATTGCCTATCAATAGATTTTGCTTTGAAGGCTTCCTCCCACCCAAAAAAGGAAGACAAACCCTGTTTACTCAACTTGCCGTTGAAAAAAGAACCATCGCTTTTTATGAATCTCCGGTTCGATTGGTAAAAACTTTAGCAGAGTGTATTACCTATTTTGGTGCAGATAGACATTGTTCTGTGAGTAGAGAATTATCAAAGAAATTTGAAGAAAATAAAAGAGGTACTTTACAAGAAGTACACGACTATTTCAAGGAAAAAGGAGTAAAAGGGGAAATTGTTGTGGTGATTGAAGGAAATTTATGAGTTATGAGTTATGAGTTATGAGTTATGAGTTATGAGTTATGAGTTATGAGTTATGAGTTATGAGTTATGAGTTATGAGTTATGAGTTATGAATTTGGGACAAGCAAATTATGAATAAATTATCAATTCCCTTCATATTTAAAAATGTAAAATAATAACAACAACTCATAATTCATAATTCATAATTCATAATTAACAATATCGCTTTTTTAATTTTTGAAT
>CAMBYC010000167.1 GCA_945871875.1 Sphingobacterium thalpophilum | reverse complement strand
GCAATTCTATAAAACCCAAACATCCTAAAACCGTGCTTTTGCAAAAAGCCTATGAAAAACTTAATCGCTAATATCGCTACCACAAAGGCTATTACCGATCCTAATAATAAAGTTTGTAAATTATTGGTATTTAACACCTCAGGAGTTTCTTTATACACATCATACAAACTTTTTAAAGTTGCTGCCATCATGGTTGGTACAGCCAAGAAGAATGAAAACTCCGCCGCCACTTTCCTGCTCAGTTTCTGTTGCATTCCCCCAATAATGGTTGCAGCACTTCTGCTTAAACCCGGAAAAATTATCGCCAACACTTGATACAAACCAATCATTAACGATTGCTTGTTGTTGATGTCTTCTTCATTATCGATTGTTGGCTCTTTAAACCAGCCATCCACAAATACCAATATGATTCCACCCAACAACATGATAATGGCTATTATCAATGGCTTCTCTAACAACAAATCGATATGCTTTTTTAACAGTGCTCCAAATACCAATGCCGGTATAATTGCAATCAATAATTTAATATAAAACGATACTTTCTTGAAATCAAAGAACTTTTTACCATACAATACAACTACAGATAATATAGCTCCGAATTGTATTACCACCTCAAACAACTTGGTGAAAGCATCTGTATTTATTTTCATAATGGCTGATACTATCGCCATGTGACCTGTTGAAGAAATGGGTAAAAACTCTGTTAAACCTTCTATTACCGCAATAATGATCGCTTGAATTGTATTCATAAATAAAATAAAAAAAGCGATGTATTCATCGCTTCGTTAAAGAAATATGTTGTTGATTAAGATTTTGATTTCTTCATAATGGCATAAACTTCTATCATTAAGCCTGTTAATATTAAAATGGGTGCTAAAGTAATGCGCTGAAAACTATACACTTGATTGTTGTCAAAAACAGTTGGATCTTGACTTTTCCCTCCAGCCATCAATAAAAAACCAATAAGCATAACCGCTATGCCAATTACCATCCAAACGTAATTATCTTTCGAAAACAAACTGGTATTATTCTTTTCCATAACTGCAAATTAAATAAATATTTGATTGTAGATACTAAATTAAACCGCCCTTTGTAATTTAATAATTAATAATTGATTAAATCGGTTTAATACAAATCGTCGAGCTTAGTTTTTAGATATTTCATAACACTTCTATGTGTACTGAAAAGCGTAATGCCTATGCCGATTATGATTAAGAAGAAAAACAATAAACTCAACAACAAATTGTCTTTCAATGCTTTTAACTCTGGCAACCACCAAGTTTCTAAACTATAAATTATTGCTAATATTGATACAATAGCTAAGATGGCACTCGTAAATCCATTTATAATTGCTTTTCTGTCAAATGGTTTGGCAATAAACCAACGCGTTGCTCCTACCATTTGCATGGTTTTGATGATGAAACGGTTGCTGAACATTGCTAATTTAATCGTATTGTCTATTAAAATGATTACGATTATTGCAAATACCAATGCAATTACCAATAGTATCAATTCTATCTTTTTAACCAAATTGTTCAAACTATTAACAACCGCATCGGGGTATTTTACTTCACTTACAATGAAATACTGTTTTACTTCTGCAAGCACTTTTACTAAACTATCTTTATTTACGTATTCTGGTTTAAGGTAAAAATCTACACTTGCTGGCAACGGGTTGAAATCTAATACTTTATTCCAATCTTCATTGTTGTCGCCAATAAATTTTTCGCGAGCCATATCTTTGGTTATGTATTCCACATCTCGAGCAAAACGCATATTTTTAACAGCTGTTTCTAGTGAATCTATATCTCTTTGTGGACTGCCTTCTCTTATAAATGCATGCAATTGAACACTTCCCTTGAAATAATTTTCCAATTTACTGGTATTGATTACAATCCATCCCAATAAACCCAAAATGAAAAGAACCAATGCTACGCCTAAAATTGACATGAAATAACTTGGTTTCTTTCTTTTGTAGGTGCTTTTATTGTTTTCCGTCATTTTTATATAGATTCTAAATACAAAAATAATCATTTTGAGGGGTTTGCGTACCTTTGTATGATATAATATAATGATTTATCCCCAATTTTCTGATGAAGGGATAAATTGCACAATTTTCTTGAAGACAATAGAAGCGAAAAAGGTATATGGAATATAATTTTAGATCAATCGAAAAGAAATGGCAAGCAGAATGGAAAGCACAAAACGCATACAAAGTTTCCAACAACGCATCAAAACCTAAGTTTTATGTGTTGGATATGTTCCCTTACCCTAGTGGAACTGGATTGCACGTGGGCCATCCTCTCGGATATATTGCTAGTGATATTTACAGCAGGCACAAACGTTTAAAGGGTTTTAACGTGCTTCACCCCATGGGCTACGATTCTTTCGGACTTCCCGCCGAACAATACGCTATCGAACACGGTATTCACCCCGCTGTTTCAACGGCTAACAACATCCAAAACTTTAGATCTCAATTGGATAAAATCGGATTCTGCTACGATTGGAGCCGTGAAGTACAAACCAGCGATTCTTCTTATTACAAATGGACCCAATGGATATTTTTACAGTTGTTCGACAGCTGGTTCAATAGATCTATTAAAAAAGCAGAACGCATTGCTGTACTTGTTTCTATCTTCGAAAAAGAAGGTAATGTAAACCATGAATGTCCGGGTAACCGTGCTACATTTTTTACTGCAGAAGAATGGAAAGGCTTTACAGAAAAAGAGCAGCAAGATATATTAATGGATTATCGTCTTGCTTTTTGTGGCTATGGCGAAGTGAATTGGTGCGATGCCCTTGGTTGTGTTTTGGCTAATGACGAAGTGATAAATGGTGTGAGTGAGCGTGGCGGATTTCCTGTGGTAAGAAAAAAACTTCGCCAATGGAACTTGCGCATTACTGAATATGCCGATCGTTTATTGGATGGATTGCAACAAGTTGATTTCAGCGAAAGTATGAAAGACATGCAAGCCAATTGGGTAGGAAAAAGTTATGGTGCCGAAATTGATTTTGCAATAGCTGGATTTGAACCACACGTTAGTACAGATGTTTATAATGTATTGCTTCAAACCCAAGCACCTACGCCAGTTGAACAGCCTGTTATCCGTGTTTACACTACTCGTCCTGAAACCATATTCGGTGTAGATTTTATGGTGATTGCCCCTGAACATGAAATCGCTTCATCAATTACTACTATCGCTCAACAACAATTTGTAGAAGATTACCTTGCTTATGTGAATAGTAGAAGCGAGCGTGAGCGTATGGCGGAGAAAAGAATTACTGGTGTGTTTACGGGTTCTTATTGTGTTAATCCTTTTAATGGTCAACAAATTCCGATATGGATAAGTGAATATGTGCTTGCAGGCTACGGAACCGGAGCCATAATGGCGGTTCCTTGCGGAGATGAGCGTGATTATAAGTTTGCAAAACATTTTTCAATTCCCATTACCAATATTCTTGGCGATCATTTTAATGGAATTGATGCCAATCCTACAAAAGACGCCATTCTTCAAAACAGCGGTTTCCTAACTGGCATGAAAATGAGTGATGGATTACTGGCAGTATTGAAGGCTTTGGAAGATAAAAACATCGGCAAACGCAAGGTTAATTATAGAATGCGTGATGCGGCTTTTAGCAGACAGCGTTATTGGGGGGAACCTTTTCCAATTGTATGGAAAAACGGCATCGCTATTCCAATGAAAGAAGATGAATTGCCGGTATTGTTGCCACAATTGGATGAATTAAAACCTGGTACTGATGGGGAAGGTCCTTTAGGTAACCTTTCAGATTGGAAAAATGTTGATGGTGGTGTGCGTGAAGTAAATACGATGCCCGGTTATGCGGGGTCTTCTTGGTATTTTTTAAGATACATGGATCCACACAATACAGAAACCTTTTGTAGTAGAGAAGCCAGCGATTATTGGAACCAAGTAGATTTGTACATCGGTGGAACAGAGCACGCAGTAGGACATTTATTGTATTCACGCCTTTGGACCAAAATATTGTTCGATTTAGGTTATTTGGGTTTTGATGAACCATATAAGAAGTTGGTAAATCAAGGTAAAATTGGTGGAGATTCACGTTTGGTGTATAGAGTTAGAGGTACGAAAAAATTTGTTTCAGCAGGTTTGAAAGATCAATATGAAACCGACGAATTACACGCCGATGTTGCCATGGTTGATGGATTAGAATTGGATATCGAAGCGTTTCGCCAATGGAAACCCGATTATCATGAAGCAGAATTCATTCTTGAAAATGGCAAATACATTTGCGGAAGCCGTTTAGAAAAAATGAGTAAGCGCTATTTCAATGTGGTAAATCCAGATGATATAGTAGAACGTTATGGTGCAGATACTTTCAGAATGTATGAGATGTTCCTAGGTCCAGTTGAACAAGACAAACCTTGGGATACAAAGGGCATTGAAGGCGTACATCGTTTCCTTAAAAAACTTTGGCGTTTGTTTGTTGACGAAGAAAAAGGCAAAGTAATAGTTGTAGATACAGAACCATCAGATGCAGAATGGAAGGCATTGTATAAGATGGTTAAAAAAGTGGATGAAGATACCGAACGTTTTTCTTTCAACACAGCCGTAAGTGCATACATGATAGGTTTGAATGAAATAGCCGAATTAAAATGCCATAAGAAGAAAATCTTAGAAAAATTGGCAATCTCTATGGCTGCTTTTGCACCACATATTGCAGAAGAACTTTGGCATATTACCGGCAACACTACATCAGTATTGGATGCACAATGGCCAGCAGTAGAAGAGAAATATTTGGTAGAATCATCCAAAATGTACCCCATCGCTATAAACGGAAAAACACGTTTAGAAATGAATATTGCATTAGATTTAAGTGCTGAAGAAGTGGAAGCAATGGTTTTGGCAGATGAATTGGTACAAAAATGGTTAGACGGCAAAACACCCAAGAAATTCATCTTCGTAAAAAATAAGATGATTAATATAGTCATCTAATTTTTGAAAAGTTGTAGATTCGATAACTAAAATTCAACAAGAACAGTAAATATTTGTTAAAAGATAAAAATTATTGATATGGCATTTCCGAATACGGTATTGATTGAGGCTTTAAGAACAACAGCTAAAAGATTGAACGATGGAGCAACTTATGCATGGGGAAACCATGGTGCTTGCAATTGCGGCAATTTGTTGCAGGTGATTACACCATTAAGCAGACAAGATATTCTTCAATATGCACACACAGGAATTGGCGAGTGGACAGAACTTTCCGAAGATTTTTGCGGCGTTACCAATGCACCAGTTGATATGTTGTTGTCGAAATTACAAGGTGTTGGACTAACGCCATCAGACATTCACAATTTAGAGTATTTAGACAATCGCGAGGTGTTGGATAAGTTGCCGGGTGGGTTTCGTTGGCTTACAAAAAATGTAAGGGAAGATGTAATTGTATATTTTGAAACATTTGCTAATATATTAGAAGAGCAATTGTTGTCTGGAATCGATATTTCTCATATCCCGAGACGAGCGGTCTATGCGTGCTGAAGGATCTAAATACGTCTCTTGTTGAACGGTTTTTAACTTCGCTTGCTGAGAAGGCTACTTTTTTGAATGCGCTTTTGGCTGAACAGACTGAAGATGAATC
>CAMBYC010000166.1 GCA_945871875.1 Sphingobacterium thalpophilum | reverse complement strand
GTAACTCCAGTTTACTTATCAGGTGATCTTAACATGGATGGAAAGGTGAAGTACGCAGGAACAAGTACCGATACTGCCTTCATTTTATTTAATATCATTAATAAGTACCCGAATAATATTGTCAATAAGTCATATAATTTTGACTTTATGATAGAGCAAATTCCATAATTAGATAAATTATGGGCGGAACATTTATTTCCGCCTATACTTCTTTAAAAATTTAATATTCAATAAAATAAAAAAAACTCAAATGAAAAAGATTCTTTTTTTAGCCGTTTTGGGATTCATGTCATTTATATCTTTTGCACAAGGAACAATAGATTTAAGTGTTAAATGGAATTCGGCACTTAGTCGTTACGAAGTTTATGGTAAACCAAGTTTTACGTCTGCCTCATTTACATGGGGTTTTTCACAAGTGACAGTTGTTGTGCCAGCCTCAGCCCCTGATGCACTTCTTTTAGTAAGCTCAGTTAATAGTGGTGGTTGGGGACTTGCTGCATCTAACCAGGTTTTTGCTCCTGCTTCTGCACCAAGCAATGATTTTAATGGTGTTCTGTCGAGCGGTAAGACCGTTGCATTAACAGCAGGTCAAGAAACTTTATTGTTTACCTTCACCTTTCCTGACGGCCTTTGTAGAGATGGTGTACGTTTATTTGTGAATGCATCAGACCCATCTTCTTCAGCTTCAGGTATGAAAGGTGGCGACTATAAAAATGTCATCGATAATGGCTTGGTTGCTGATGTTTATAATTCAAATTATAGCAATACAGGCACAACATGCTCTACATGTGCTATTACAGCACCAGAGCTTATCAAGTAATTATAAATTTTTGATTAGTTTAAAAGAAAAAGTAATGAAAAACAGAAATAAATTACTCCAAGAAGCACTTTTGATAATTGTTATGGCATTACCATTGATGGTCAATGCTCAAGTATGTGATTTTACATCTTCAAGTGTAACATTTAATATTGGAACACCGGCTTCACTGCCAAGTAATAGTCTGACGTCATATCTATTAGTTGACAATGCAACAAGTACAATCGTACAAATTTCAAGCACCTCAAGTTTTTCTGGAATAGTACAGTCGAAGTTATATGATGTTTATGCCTATAGTTATGTCAATAATAATACTGTCACTGGTTTAGTAGTTGGTGGACCATTGAATACTGTAACTTCCTCATGTGGTGATTTTTCAAATCCATTAACAGTTAGAATTTGTCCCGCCTCAGTGACTAGTGGCACTTGTGATTATACTACTTCAAGTTTTACTGTAAAAACCGTAAGTACTCCGCCTGCAGGTGGAACAACGCAGTATATTTTAACTAATTTGAGTGGTGTAATTTTACAAGTAACATCAACGCCAACTTTTTTGGGCCTCTCAGGTAGTCAGTCATGTAATGTTTATGCAGTGAGTTATACAGGGACTGTTTCCAATTTGACAGTAGGAAGTAGTGTAAATTCAATTGCAGGTGCTTGCTACGATTTATCAAATCCTTTGCCCGCAACTGTATGTGTATGTCAACCAATTTGTTTGCCAGTAACAGTGACAAGAATAAGATAAGGGTGTATTTGTAAGTATATTAATGGCCATATTTTAAGTTTTAAAACAATGAAAAAGATAAAAATAGCAGCCTTGATGCTTGCAATGTTTATAGTTAAAGGGGCTTATGCTCAAAAAGGTCTAGAGCTTACAGTAAAATACAATGCAGATGCTTACAAATATGAAGTATATGTAAAGGCTAATTTTACGGAGAAAAATTTTCTCTTAGGTTTTTCACAGATAACTCTCGTTCTTCCTGCAACTGTTGGGGATGAAAAGCTAAGAATATTTAATTCAGATGGCGGAACTTGGGAAGATAATACTGCTGTATTTGCTCCAAAAGCGAATCCCCAGACAGACTATCATGCGATTAGTACGATGGGAGCGAAAACGGATTTTGTGGAAGGGAATGAATCATTATTGTTTTATTTTTCCTTAACAACTGCCGTAAATTCATCAACTGTAAAACTTTTTGAAAATGGAAGTGATCCCAATTCTGCAGCAGCCGGAATGAAAGGAGGAGATTTTTCCAATTCTATCAATGATGCATTTGCTGAGGAAGTTTATCTGCGTAATTACAAGGAAGTCAAAAGAAAAGCACCTTCAAAAATTGAAAAAAAGACAATTTTGTTCGGATTGGAGGAGCAAAACCTTGTACTTTATCCAAATACGACCAAAGATGATTTTAAAATAGCATTTAATGGTGTTGAAGATTCAGAAGAAGTAACAATGATTATTGCAACAGAAATGTGCAGAGAAATAATGAAAGTTAAAGGGACAAAGGCTGACTTAGTAGAAAGAACTTTTAAAATTCCGTCAACAGAGACAAGCCAAAAGTTAGTCGTAAGAGTATCAACACAGAAAGGCGTTTTTGGCAAAAAACTTATACTTGATAGAGAGTAATATGAAATACTAGATTCGAGATACGAGATATGGGATTCAAGACAGTTTACCGCAGCAATAAAAACTTGAATCGAGCTCATTTTACTAATATGATTTTTGAATGGGAAAGTAAAATGATTTCTAATTGACTTCTGAATTTTGTAAACTTAATAATATTACTTCTAGAATTTATTTAATATTCTCTTCACATCACATTTGACTATTGAGACAAAAATAAGCGAGTTGTTTAATTATCCCTATTTGCTCAGACCAATGCCATCAAGGTTTCGTGCCAAAGATCCTGATGGAATATCTTGTATTTCAATCTCCATGTCTTTTATCTCAATACCTAAAGCCATAAAAAAGCTATAATGGATAGGAAAATACCTTTTTTGGATAGTTACAAGGTCAATAAACTACGCCATAATTACCAATTATTCCTAATTGTATAGGTCTTTCATTGCTTTTGAGAAAGATAGAACAAGCTTATTTTTTTAATAAAAAAGTATAATCAATGACCAATCCAATTTATTGATTCATTAATCAAACATTTAAAAATCTTGATTGGGAAGTATTCATCAGCTCAAATATAATCAAAATGATAAATGAATAGCCTTTTTGGTTATTAAAATTGGTAATGTAATTGATGTACTTGAGCCAAAGGCTTTGTAAGGCCAATTTTATTTTTTAATAAGCATTTGTCTTTCATTTAGGTTTGGGAAAGTAAAATTTTAGACTAAAGAATTATTTAGAGCTGGTGAATTGTAGTAAATATGCTCATTTTGGTAAGAAAAAACCTTTTTTGTATCCATTTTGGGATTGAAGATTGCGATTTTTTTTGAGACTATTTATCTCATACCATAGCAGCAAAATAAAATAAGCGTGCATGGTGATGAAGACGAAAATTAAAATTTAACTAATGAAAAATAGAAATTTGCTTTTGGATTTTTTAGATAGAATCAGTCTTTCTAAAATCAATATACTTTATTGTCTAATGGTATTAATCTTACATATTTTATTAAGTCTTATAGTTAGATTGTCATCAATAAATGATTTTAAATTTTCTTTCGATGGTATTAAAGATTAAGAGGAAGTAACGAAGACTTTTACATCAGAAATAGGTAGGGTAATATTGAAAGCTTAAGGGAAGAAGGATGAATAATGAATTTAACTTTTAAAAAAAACTACAATTTGATAAGCCAAAAGTTAATAGTAAGATTAATAAAAACTGAACGGTGTTTTTGGCTAAAAGTTTATACTTGATATATAATAATATCATCTAGAAACTTAGGCATTAAACAATTGAACTAATTGGTCAAAATATGAATCACCTTTGACTTATGCGTTTGTTTTTGTTAAAATGTCTAAACATAAAAGTGCTGATGAAAATATTTTCGGTACTAATAATTTACTTATCAGATTAAGAACATTATCGTTTTTGATTCAGAAACAAAATGATAAAAAAACATACAATATATTCCAGCAAATTGTTTGGTAGCTTTTTTTTGTTTGGAAAAATAAATATAATCTTAAAATGAAAAGTTTTTTTACAAAAAAAATATTATTTGTCCTACTGTCTATTCTTTTTCTCACAAAAAGTATAGAAACATATGCAAAATATGACTTAGGTATTGGTTCAATAGCTAAAAAGTATGATTTAAAAAAAGCTACCAGAAAAGCTTCATCATCAACTCTTATAGGTCCGGATCTTTCATTAGCTCAAATTGTGAATAATAACACAGCTTTGAGTGGTAATAACGTAACTTTTACACTTACTTTGACCAATGATGGTCAAACAAATGTTTCAGGGATTGTCGTAACGGATATGTTACCAATTGGTGCAACAGTGGTAAGTATAACACCAAGTGCAGGAACAACAAACTCGGTAGGTAATATTCTTATATGGCAAGTAGGAAATATCAGTGCATCAAGTTCCCCGTTAACCTTGGTTGTTATAATTACAGTAAATAACTCTGGTGTTTTTTATAATTCTGCTGAAATTACAGCAATGAATGAAACAGATTTTGATAGTACACCTAATAATAATGTATTATCGGAAGATGATAATTCTAGTGCTTGTACAAGCGTACCTTTTAAATACTGCGTTGGAGAACAAATACAAATAAATGCAAGTGCAGAGGCGGGAAATAGCAATTATCAATGGTATAAAAATGGAGTATTGATAGTTGGAGCTACTTTTCAAAATTATACAATAACAAGTATTGGAAGTTATACCTTTACGGCCGATGTTCCAACGGGAAATTCGAGTTGTAGTGGTTCTTTATGTTGTCCAATAGTTGTTGAAAATTATCCAGCAATAAGTTTATCAAGCACTTCTACCCAACCAAGTTGTGGAAATAATAATGGTAGTGTAAGTTTATCGGCGAGCAATGGCGTGGGTCCATACACATACAGCAGAGACGGCATCAACTATTTGACCAGCAATGTGTTCAGTGGATTGAGTGCTGGCAGTTATACTTTCTATGTAAAAGATGCGAATGGTTGTATCGGGACAGTGAATGTGGTTTTATCAAATCTTGGAAGTAATCTTAATTTAACGAATACTGTAGTATGTGATAATCTAGGAAATGGCACTGTTAGTTTAACCGCAAGTGGCGGCACAAGTCCCTTTCAATATAGTAATGGGACAGGTTTTGTTACTACAAATATTTTCACAAAAGTATTAACGGGAGTATATACATACACCGTCAAAGATGTTAATGGATGTACAGCAACCACAATATCTTCGGTAAGTTGTAATGCTGTATGTACAAGCGTACCTTTTAAATACTGCGTTGGCGAACAAATACAAATAAATGCAAGTGCGGAAGCAGGATATACCAATTATCAATGGTACAAAAATAGCGTACTGATAGCTGGAGCTACTTCTCAAAATTATACAATAACAAGTATTGGACGTTATACCTTTACGGCCGATGTTCCCGTGGGAAGTTCGAGTTGTAGCGGTTCTTTGTGTTGTCCAATAGTTGTTGAAAATTATCCAGCAATAAGTTTGACAAGCACTCCAACGCAACCAAGCTGTGGAAATAATAATGGTAGCGTAAGTTTATCGGCGAGCAATGGCGTGGGTCCATACACATACAGCAGAGACGGCATCAACTATTTGACCAGCAATGTATTCAGTGGATTGAGTGCTGGCAGTTATACTTTCTATGTAAAAGATGCGAATGGTTGCGTAAGCACCACGA
>CAMBYC010000165.1 GCA_945871875.1 Sphingobacterium thalpophilum | reverse complement strand
ACCGGAAGATTGCTCGAAGACCAACTAGATCGTCCAATTCTTAAGTTGATGAGCGGTCCACTCGGTGGAGACCAACAAATTGGTGCTATGATTGCTGAAGGAAAAGTAGATATCCTTATTTTCTTTTGGGATCCTATGGAGGCACAACCCCACGACCCCGACATCAAAGCTCTTCTCCGATTGGCTGTAGTTTGGAATATCCCCTTCGCTTGCGACCGGGCTACCGCCGATTTTTTAATGACCTCCCCCTTAATTTGGGATACCTACGATTGTAGTTTGCCTGATTATGGACAATACAACAAGAGAATTATTAATTAGGAATTAAGATTTAGGAATTAAGGAAGTTTTATTATTTTTAATTAGGAATTAAGATTTAGGAATTAAGGAAGTTTTATTATTTTTAATTAGGAATTAAGATTTAGGAATTAAGGAAGTTTTTATTAATTTTTAATTAGGAATTAAGATTTAGGAATTAAGGAAGTTTTATTATTTTTTAATTAGGAATTAAGATTTAGGAATTAAGGAAGTTTTTATTAATTTTTAATTAGGAATTAAGATTTAGGAATTAAGGAAGTTTTATTATTTTTTTAATTAGGAATTAAGATTTAGGAATTAAGGAAGTTTTTATAAATTTTTAATTAGGAATTAAGATTTAGGAATTAAGGAAGTTTTATTATTTTTTTAATTAGGAATTAAGATTTAGGAATTAAGGAAGTGTATTTTATTAAAATTTATTCCATTACCAATTTCTAGTTTAATTTTACCAATTTCTAAGTATTCCTATCAAATTACAATTCCTGAATCCTAATTCCTAATTCTCAATTCATATCCTCATGTCTGGTTTCAACCTCCATATACCCTTCCCGCCCGCCGGCGACCAACCCCAGGCAATTGAACAATTGGTTGAAGGTTTAAATAATGGCGAACCTTTTCAAACACTTTTGGGGGTAACGGGTTCCGGAAAAACATATACCATCGCCAACGTAATTCAACAAGTGCAGCGACCAACGCTTGTTTTGACGCATAACAAAACCCTAGTTGCTCAACTTTACGGAGAATTTAAACAGTTTTTTCCTGATAATGCTGTTGGTTACTTTGTTTCTTATTACGATTATTATCAACCTGAAGCATATCTTCCTGTTTCTGATACTTACATTGAAAAAGATTTAGCCATCAATGAAGAGTTAGACAAACTTCGCCTACAAGCTACTTCACAGCTGCTTACCGGTAGACGTGATATTATAATAGTGGCCTCAGTTAGCTGTATTTATGGTTTGGGAAACCCCGCAGATTTTGAAAACGGTATCATAAGAATTCATAAAGGACAGGTGCTAAGTAGACAAGGATTTTTACACAACCTCGTAAATGCTTTGTACAACCGCACCCAAACAGATTTTACCCGTGGTACTTTTCGGGTTAAAGGCGATACGGTTGATATTAACCTAGCTTACCTCGATTATGGGTATCGCATTACATTTTTTGGTGATGAAATTGAAGAAATTGAATCTATCGACGTAAATACTTCCAAAAGAATGGCGGTGTTGGACAATGTTGCTATCTTTCCCGCCAACCTTTATATTGCTCCAAAGGAAATGATGCAGCAAGTGATTTATGAAATCCAAGATGAATTACAAGCTCAGGTAGATTATTTTAAAGCCAATAGAAAACTAATTGAAGCACAACGTCTTAGCGAGCGTGTGAATTATGATATTGAAATGATTCGTGAATTGGGTTATTGTAATGGCGTTGAGAATTATTCCCGCTTTTTTGACCGCAGAACTCCAGGTGCACGACCTTTCTGTTTACTCGATTATTTTCCTAAAGATTTTTTACTAGTGTTGGATGAAAGTCACCAAACCGTACCCCAAATTAGTGGAATGTATGGAGGCGATAGAAGTAGAAAAATGATTTTAGTTGATTACGGTTTCAGATTGCCATCGGCACTTGACAATCGGCCGCTAAATTTCCATGAATTTGAAGAGCTTACAAACCAAGTGATTTTTGTTTCCGCAACCCCCGGCGATTATGAACTCCAACAATGCGGTGGCGTTGTGGTAGAACAGGTGGTGAGGCCAACTGGATTATTAGATCCGCCAATAGAAGTTCGTCCAAGTAAAAACCAAATTGATGATTTGTTGCATGAAATCAACCTTAGGATAAAAAAGGGCGATAGAATTTTGGTTACCACATTAACCAAGCGCATGGCCGAAGAGCTGGATAAATATTTGGCACGCATTAATGTAAAATCAAAATACATACACAGTGAAGTGCATACTTTAGAGCGTGTAGAAATTTTAAGACAATTGAGATTGGGCGAAATTGATGTTTTGGTAGGGGTGAATTTATTGAGAGAAGGTCTAGATTTGCCTGAGGTTTCATTGGTTGCTATTTTAGACGCCGACAAAGAAGGGTTTTTGCGTAACGAGAAATCTTTAACACAAACTGCAGGAAGAGCGGCAAGAAACGTGGATGGTTTTGTAATATTTTATGCCGATAAAATTACAGACAGCATGCAAAAAACCATTGATGAAACCACAAGAAGGCGCATCAAGCAAGTAGAATTCAATAAAAAACACGGTATCACTCCAAGAACGGTAATCAAAAGTATTGAACAAGTGATGGCACAAACATCTGTTCTTGACATCAAAGGGTACGATGAAAACAACGTTTTAGCAAAAGAAAACGACAAACGAGGTTTTGCTGCCGCAGAAGAACAAGAAATCTACCAAACCATTCCACAATTGGAAAAAGCAATTTCCAAAACTAAAAAACAGATGGAAAAATCTGCAAGGGATATGGATTTTATGGAAGCTGCCCGATTGCGTGACGAAATGTTTTCTTTGCAGAAAAAATTAGAAACATTTAAACAGTAAATTAAACACTTCGCGTAAGAGTTTTAAATTTGCTTATATTTATAGACCTTACAAAATTGGGGAAATTTTGAATTTACCTCTGAAAAATATAAAATTATGGTCGTTTTTGCCCTTTATAACCTCAAAGGTGGTGTTGGCAAAACATCGTCTTGCGTAAATTTAGCCTATTTGGCTGCTAGAGATGGATTTAGCACATTGCTTTGGGATATGGATCCGCAGGGATCTGCATCTTTTTATTGCAATACTCAACAAAAAATGAAAGGCTCTATCAAAAAGATTCTAACCTCATCTGCTATTTCTAAAGCCATTTCCCCAACTGATTACGATAATTTAGATATCATTGCTGCTGATGAATCTGCCAAAAGCATGAATACCATGCTTGAAGAAATGAGTAATTCTAAGAAAAAACTGAAACAAACATTAGAACCTTTAGATGGTGTGTATGATTTTGTGTTTTTAGATTGCCCTCCCGGACTATCTTCTCTAGCAGAAAATATTTTTCTTGCTGCTGATTTTGTTGTTTTACCAATTATTCCAACCCCTTTATCCATAAGAACATTGGAAATGGTGAATACATTTTTTGAAGATAAAAAACTTGATTCTTCAAAACTTAGGTGCTTCTTTTCAATGGCAGATTTGCGTAAACCATTGCATGCTGAACAAGTTGGAAACTACAAAAAAAGCAAACAATTTTACACTAACTTCATCCCTTACTTTGCTGATATTGAAAAAATGGGGGTGTATGAAAGTCCCGTACATACTTTCGCTCCCAAAAGTAAAGCAGCAAAATATTACCAAAAACTTTGGGACGAAATTAAAGATACAAACCTTGATATTCAGGAAGATTGAGGTAGAAAAATTTAAATTTGTGGCATTGATTTAAAGCCAATAATTTAAAAATAATTATTGAACACCTTATTTATGTAATGCTTTGCAAGCATAAAATTGTAATGTTATTGTTCCAAAATTTTGCAAGATGAAGAAGAAATTGTTTTTGTTAGATGCATTCGCATTAATTTTTAGGGCTTATTATGCATTGGTGAGAAGTCCACGAATTACCAGCAAGGGTAAAAACACCAACGCACAGTTTGGTTTCACCAATACATTGATTGATTTATTGAACAACCAAAAACCATCACATATTGCGGTTTGTTTTGATACAGCTCATCCTACAGAGCGACATACAGATTTTACAGATTATAAGGCCAATCGTCAAGAAACCCCAGAAGATATACTTTTGGCAGTTCCCGATATCAAAAAAATCATAATGGGTTTGAACATTCCCATTATTGAAGCTCCTGGTTTTGAAGCAGATGACGTAATTGGAACATTGGCAAAGCAAGCGGAAAAAGCAGGATATGAAGTATTGATGGTTACGCCAGATAAAGATTATGGACAGCTGGTAAGTGACAATATCAAGATTTATAAACCAGGTTACCAAGGCGGTGATGTAGAAATTTTGGGACCATTAGAAGTAACTTCGAAATGGGGCATTCAAAGAGTTGACCAAGTGATAGATATTTTGGGATTGATGGGAGATGCGGTAGATAATATTCCAGGAATTCCTGGTGTGGGAGAAAAAACTGCGGCAAAATTATTGGCAGAATTCGACACATTGGAAAATGTTTTGGCTAATGCCGATGGCATAAAAGGGGCATTGGGAGAAAAAATCAGGAAGGGAAAAGATTTGGCGATAATGAGCAAAAAGCTGGCAACCATCATCACCAATTCTCCTGTTGAATTTCATGAAGAAGATTTCAGTGTATCAGCTATGAACAAAGACTTGTTGAAAGAGATTTTCATGGAGTTGGAGTTTAAAACGATGGCAAAAAGAATTTTGGGAGAAGAATTGCCTGGAGTAGAAACACAACCCAAAGTAGTTCAACAAGATTTATTTGGAAACAATGTTCCTGATGCAACATCTAATGTAAAACCAATTGATAACCAAGAAGAAGATGATTTCGGAAGTTCAATAACCGTTGATAAAAACAGCACCAACACCCCGCACAATTATCAACTTGCAAATACAAAAGAAACCATTTCTGAACTCATTGAAAAGTTGATGAAGCAAGATGAAATCTCTTTTGATACCGAAACCACGGGGATTGATGCAAATGTTGCGGAATTGGTAGGAATGAGTTTCAGTTGGAAAAAACACGAAGGTTTTTATGTGCCATTTACGCCAAATCGTGATGAAACATTATCCCTTCTGCATCAATTTTTACCCTTGTTCCATAAGAAAGAGGTGCTTTGGGTTGGTCAAAATTTGAAGTATGATTTGTTGATTTTACAATGTTATGGTATTGAATTTAATGGACAATTGTTTGATACCATGTTGGCACATTATGTAATCGACCCAGATGGCAAGCACAATATGAACGAGCTTGCCGCTAAATATTTGGGCTATGAAACCATTCCCATTGAGGAGCTCATTGGAAAAAAGGGGAAATCTCAAGGTACCATGCGTGATGTAGAACTTGAGAAAATAAAAGAATATGCAGTGGAAGATGCTGACATCACCCTACAATTAAAAGAGGTTTTTATAGCAGGATTGAAAGATAATGAGGTTGAAAAAGTGTTTAATGAAGTAGAAAATCCATTGGTACCTGTGTTGAAAGATATGGAATTTGAGGGTGTTAGGATTGATATGAATTTCTTACAAGAATATTCTATCGTTTTGGAAAAAGAGGCAAAGTTGGTTGAAGAAAAAGTATATAAAGATGCCGGCGTTCGTTTCAATTTGGCATCACCCAAACAACTCGGAGAGGTATTGTTTGATAAACT
>CAMBYC010000164.1 GCA_945871875.1 Sphingobacterium thalpophilum | reverse complement strand
AATGTAAGTTTTAGTAGAACCTCTGTAGGTAATAATACAATTACAGTAAATGGTGATGGCAATGGAGATGATTTTACCATTGATGCTACGAGTACACTTACCGTAGGTGGACCATCCTACAATTACGATGTTTATATTGTGCTAGCTGCAACCGCAAAAGCTTCAATTAGTGGTACAGTTTATCTTAGTCCATTGTCTACTTCAGTTCATACGAGATCTTATATAACTTCTCCTGTTGCAGGAGCGTGCGTTTTCAATAGTGGTTCAGCTGTTCATATTACAGATTCAATAACTGTTAATGGATTTAATAATTCCGTTGCAAATAGTATAGTGTTTAAATCTGGTGCTTCCTTGTATTATTACTCTGGGAAAAGCCCTTTGGGAACCAGTTCTACAAATAAACTTGTCGTTTTTGAACCAGGTAGCAATTGCTTTTTCAAGAAATCAAATCTTAGTTATGTTGATGGAACAGCCCTTTCTTCTGGCTCAGGTTGGACAAATAACTTTGTTTTTGGTAATTTAACCGTATGTAGTGGTGCAAGTTTATTCGCAGACGGGTCAACTTACAAAATTGAGAATTTCACCATTGAAAGTGGTGCAAGTTTTACCACTCACTCAAGTGGATCTACCCCAGTTTTGGGAAATCTTACAGTAGACGGCACATTGAGTGCTCCTTCAGGTAGCTCAAATTCCCTTGTAATGGGTGGAAATACACCTCAATCTATTACTGGTACTGGTACAATTACAATTCCACAATTTATATTGGCAAACAATAGTGATGTTACCTTATCAAAGGAAATTAGCTGTTTAACGAGTGCCACAATATTTGGAAAAATTAATTTTGGAACCAATGGGAAATTGACTGGAGCGGGAACTTTTTCTTCAAGAGTACAATCTTCAGCAACAACAAATACAGGAAATCCTGTACAAGGATCTTTTGTAATAAGTGGTGTTCCTGTAGGTACCTTGTCAGGAAATATTGGACTAACCATTTCAGGTACAGGAATTGCCCCTAATACCAATGTGATTAGTACATCTTCTGGTGGTGGAATAATTACGCTGTCTAAAGCTGCAACAGCATCTGGTACTGGAACTTCTTTTACTTTTGCTAGTGATAGTGCAACTTTGGCAACATCAAACCCAAATGCTTTTGATACTTTAACGGGGAGTGTTACATTAAGTGGTGCAAAATCTTTCCAATCAGGTACCAACTACATAATTAACGCAGCAACAAATACTCCATTTGGAATTAGCTCACCATCTATAGTTTATAATCCTACAACCACATTGTATGATGCTTTTTATAACAGTTCAATGACTTATGGCAATGTTACACTAAATGCTGCAGTAAAATCAAATTATAACTCTAGAATTAGAGGTGTTCTAACTCTCGGAACAGGTAATTTAACCATCAGAGCAACAGACACACTTCGGATAACCACTGCAACAGACATCGCAGGTTCCCCTAACAACACAAAGTACATCATCAGTGAAGTGTCTGGAACAAATGCGGGTGTATTGAGAATGGACAATTTTACAACGGCTAAAACCTTCCCTATCGGAACAGCTACTAAATACATGCCGGTTACCCTTACCCCAACTTCCGCAATGGATTTTGCCGTAAGCGTATTCCCCGGAACCACAAAGAATGGCACGCCTGATGGCGTAGCCTTCTCCACCAAACAAAAGGAAGATTTAGTAGATGCAGTTTGGACCATCAATCGCATTAACGGAACTGGCGATTGCACTGTTCAACTGAGCTGGGATCCATCTTTGGAAGGTTCAAACTTCTCTACATTAGCCAGTACTGCCATCGGAATTAGTCGATTTGATGCAACTGCCAACGATTGGACGCCTTTCAGCAGCACAAGTGCAGACAATAACGCTAACACAATAACCCAAACTTTCAATACTTTCTCTCCATTTGTTGTAGGTGCTATTGGATTGGCATTGCCTGTTACACTTACTTCTTTTGAAGCTTCTGCAAAAAATAACGTTGTTGTTCTTTCTTGGAACACCGCCAACGAAGTGGCTATCAGTCAATACATTATAGAAAAAAGTGCCAATGGAGTTGATTTCTCTCCTATTGGATCTGTAAATGCCTCAAATGCTGGCAACTATAGTTTCTCTGACCTAAACCCTAACAACGGTGCTGGTTATTATCGCCTAAAAATGTTGGATTTTTCTGGTACATACAAATTTAGCCAAGTACTCTTGGTGAAATCTACCGGAAACCTAAATATCGGATTATACCCTAATCCTGTAACCAACAGCCTTACCGTTACCGGTTTGAAAAACAAATCTTCTATCAGAATATTGAATATGAACGGTCAAACCGTACTATTAAAAAATACCAATTCAAACATTATTTCGTTAGATGTTGCTGGCTTTAAAGCTGGTATCTATAAAATGCAAATAAGCAATGAAACTGGTTTATTGAAAACCGTTTCATTTGTTAAGCAATAAATTATAATAAGTTTTCATCAACCCAAATAAACATTTTTTTATTTGGGTTGATGAAGCTTAAATTTTAAGAAATTAGATCAAAATAGAACTGCTTTTTTATTCAAGACAATTGTTTTTGAAACATCAGAGGAACAAAATAATGAAATTAAGTACGCAATTTTTTAAAGTGAGTTTGTTGTTTTTGATGATTCATCAACAGGGTTTTAGTCAATTGAAATCGCAAGATGTTTCTTCATTATTGAAAGATTCTGTACTTGTTCAAGCAAACAGAGCAATGTCATTAGCCCCAATAACAGTTACAGCTGCATTTTGCAACCGTTCTGCAGGTGGTAAACATGATTTTTATTCGGAAGGCGACTATTGGTGGCCCGACCCTAAAAACGCAGACAGCCCTTATATTCAAAAGGATGGTATGACCAACCCTCAAAATTTTACCAACCATCGCTTGGCAATGATCCGCTTCAGCAAAATTGTTGGAACATTATCTTCTGCCTATCTTATAACAAAAAATGAAAAATATGTTCAACAAGCCTTTAAGCATATTAACGCTTGGTTTGTTGATACATCTACCCGCATGAATCCTTCTTTATTATACGCCCAAGCCATTAAAGGTAGAAATACCGGCAGGGGAGTTGGAATTATTGATATGATTCAAATGATGGAAGTGGCTCAAGGCATTCGAGTAATGCAAAACGCAAAATCTGTAAATACAAAAGAACTAAAACAGATAAAACAATGGTTTGCCGATTATTTACAATGGGTAAACACACATCCTTACGGCATCACTGAACGCGAAGCAAAAAACAACCACGGTACCTGTTGGACTATGCAAGTGGCAGTTTTTGCAAAGCTGACTGAAAATAAAACCCTAATAGATTATTGTACAAATAGATTTAAAACCGTTTTGCTTCCAGACCAATTGGCTGCAAACGGAAGTTTCCCATTAGAACTGAAACGAACCAAGCCTTACGGTTATTCATTATTCAACCTAGATGCCATGGTAACCTTATGTCAAGTATTGTCTGTAGATACTGTAAACCTTTGGAAGTTTTCGACGAATGATGGTAGAAATATTGAAGCCGCAATAAACTTTATGGTTCCGTATGTGTCTGACAAAACGCGATGGCCATTTCCAAAGGATGTAATGTATTGGGACAATTGGCCCGTTGCTCAACCTTTTTTATTGTTTGGTGCAATCAATTTCCAAAATAAAGACTGTTATCAACTTTGGGTTAAGGAAAATCACTTTCCAGATACGGAAGAAGTGATTAGAAACCTACCTGTTAGAAATCCTATAATTTGGTTATCGCAAAATTAATTTTAAAACTGAAATTTAGAAGCATGAGAAAATCGATGTTCTTACACGTTGCAACTGCATTATTGTTGTTTTCACAAGCAGTGGCACAAACTTCATCAAAACCAAACGTATTGTTTATTGCGATTGATGATTTGAAACCGGCTCTTGGATGTTATGGAAATAAATTAGTGAAATCACCCAATATTGACCGCTTGGCAAAAATGGGAACCGTTTTCATGAGCAATTATTGTCAACAAGCAGTTTGTGGACCAACTCGTGCAAGTTTGATGACTGGTATGCGCCCGGATTATACCAAAATTTGGGATTTAAAAACCCAGATGAGGGATATGAATCCAGATATTTTAACCATTCCGCAGCATTTTGCGGCACAAGGATATGTAACTTCAGGAGTAGGTAAAATTTATCATCCAAGTTGTGTAGATAAAAGTTTTGATAAACAATCTTGGACGATTCCATATTTGGTAGCAAGTGAAGACGCTTATGCAGATGATGAAAATGGTGGAGGAGCGGGTGTTTACAAAAATCCAGAAACGATTGCCCTTATTGCTAAATATACTAAGGAAGCAGAAGAAAAAGGTTTGAAGAAAAAAGAGGTAAAAGATTATGTAGTTAGTAAAATTAAACCTTCTACTGAATGTATTGACGTTCCTGATAATGCTTACGAAGATGGAGTAAACGCATTATTAGCTAAAGATCAACTTGCAAAATTGGCTAAAGATAAGAAGCCTTTCTTTTTTGCAGTAGGTTTACATAAACCACACCTTCCTTTTGTTGCCCCTAAAAAATATTGGGATTTGTATGATAGAGAGGATATGCCAATTGCAGAATTCCAAGAGCATGCTGAAAATAGCCCACAAATCGCATACCACAAATCTGGCGAATTGCGCAATTATACTGACATTCCTGAAGCTGCTACCAGACCAGAAAGTACCCTTAATGTTGGCTTAACATTAGAAAAACAAAAGGAATTGGTTCATGGCTATTATGCAGCCGTTTCTTATACCGATGCTCAAGTGGGTATTTTATTAGATCAAATGGAAGCATTAGGATTGATGAAAAATACCATCATCATTCTTTGGGGCGACCATGGTTGGCATTTAGGAGACCACGATTTATGGGAAAAACATTCCAACTTTGAACAAGCAACCCGCACACCGATGATTATTGCAGCTCCCGGAATAAAACCTGGAAAAGCAAAAGGCAATTCAGAATATGTTGACATCTTCCCTACATTATGCGATTTGTCTGGAATCATCATTCCAAGAAAATTGGATGGTGTTAGTCTAAAACCAATGATGGATGATAAAAAAGCAATCGTAAAAGATTATTCTGTAAGTCAATACCCACGAACATTAAAGGCTGAAGAAGCTAAAAAGTTAGGCTTTAAAGATAGAAGTTTAATGGGTTATGCTTTAAGAACACAACAATACAGATTTATTATTTGGATGAACAAATTCACTAGCAAAGAATCTTTTGATGCTTCAAGAGTATATGCAAAAGAATTGTACGATTATAAAAATGATCCTTTGGAAAAAGTGAGTGTAATTGGAAACAAAGATTATGAAGCTGTTGAAAATGAGATGTACGGAAAAATGCTTGATTTCTTCAAAGCACAAGCAAAAAAATAATTTTTAAAGGGTATAAAACCCGTTCAGCAAATCGAATTAAACGAAATGAATAAAAAGCATTTATTTTCAGGGTGGTTGGCATGTTTAGCCATCCTGACTTTTTCTTTGCCCATTCAAGCCCAGCAATCATCAAAACCAAATATCTTATTTATAGCCATTGATGACTTGAAGCCAATATTGGGTTGTTATGGCAATACAATGATTAAAACCCCTAACATCGATCGATTGGCAAAAATGGGGACAGTATTTTT
>CAMBYC010000163.1 GCA_945871875.1 Sphingobacterium thalpophilum | reverse complement strand
AACTCATAATTAAAAACCATACCCACTCGGAACATTGGTTAATCCACCAAAAAACAATGCGTTTAAAAACAATTTATTAGTGCCATACCAAGTTCCTCTGAAATTTGGATCATCGCTAAACATAATTACCCTGCCAGCACCTTCAGCCCCAACTAAAATGGCTGCCGAATTTTTAATCTTTTTGGCTGATGTTGGGTGCAAATAACCTCCAACCAAAGGATTCTCGGTATATTTAGCAATTGTACTGTAAGCATTTTGACTTGGCATTAAAATCGTTAACCCATTGCGGTAAACAGATACTTTTCTATCTGAAAAACCAAATCCAATAGGGTGGGTAGTATCAAGATCTACCCTGAAAATTGAACCTCCCAAAGCTTTTGCTCCTTCACGATCTTGTGCTTCATCAAAATTGAATCGCTCGCCGCTACTTTTGCTGCTGTCAACCAATAACCTTTCTTTGGTAAACCCTTGTTTAATTGCCCATTCTGAACCTGTTTTTAGCGTAATTAAAGTACCACCATTTTGCACCCAATTTTTAATTTTATCAGTTGTGTTTTTATCCAACAATGTATAAACCCCTGATACCATGATCAAAGTATTGTACCTACTCAATGATGCTCTTCCTAAAGTTAATACATCAATTTTACTAATCGGCATCTGTAAACGTTGATCCAATAAATGCCAGATTTCTCCCGCTTCTGTTGCCGCTACGCCAGTCCCAATAATCATCGCAACCTCAGGTTTCTTTACCGTCTTAATTTGACTACTTCCTAAATCAATCCCTTCAACACTATAACCCGTAGATAAACTATAAATGGTAATGTTCGTATTGCTGCTAACATTACTTACCAATCGAAATAATGAATCTGAACTTAAATTTTGCTGTTGAACGGGTATCGAAATGCTCCCATATCCAAATTTTTTCGCTTTACCATTGATGGCTACCGTGTAAGGGTTGAAAGCAGTTTGTACAATAGCTCCGCCTTTTTGTAATTGGAAAATTGCTTTATGTGCATTGTAATCGCTTAACTCAAACAAATAAGCATAATCAGATTTTGATACTTCCGGAGCTGCAGGCATAGCTACGGCAGTGATTTTCTCGCTTAGCGATAATGGCGTTTTTAATTCTGCAAACGGCAAACCATAAGCGTGAATCAAAGACCAAGTTGATGCATCGTAAAAAGTGCTGTCTGTATAAGTGATGTCTTTTTCAAATATGGTTTTCACCATAATGTAATTGGTTTGTTCCGTAGGAACCCAATAGCTTGTGCCACCTTCAAACTTTTTGCCGTTTACAACATTAGTTTGTGGAACATTATATACATCTACATTGTGCAAGAGCAACAAATCTAAGAATGCTTTGGTTCGGGTTTTATCGTTGGCATCATTGAATACATAACCTTTAACGGCAGATTTTCTTGCTTGATCAATTGCCTGCTGGAAGAATATTCTACGCATATCCATCAACATCTTTTTCTCTTTTAACGATGCACGAACGGTAGAAATTGACGCCATTGCATGGTTGCGAATGGTGAATGCAAATGTTAATGGAATGGTTGTAGTTTCTTGAATATGTCCACGTGAACTGGCTTGTTCAAACAGAAATCCTGCCCCACCATAGAAATTGATATAACTCGATCCATAACCAGGATACAATTTATCGTATGCTTCTTTTGTATAGTAAAGAGATCCTAATTTATCTGCGGCTTTTGCGAAGCTAGCACCAAATTTAGGATAGATAGAATCGTATAAATATGGTGGAACTACGGGGTTGTTGCTGCTGTATTTCCCTGGATCAAAGTAAAAAGTGGCATTTGTTCCTTGTTCGTGGTGATCGGTTTGTACATAAGGCCTCCAATAGTGGAAAAAACGAATTCTGTTTACAGATTCAGGATGAACTGCTGGAAACCAATCTCTGTTTAAATCAAACCAATAGTGGTTAAACCTTCCGCCCGGCCAAATTTCATTGTGCTCTCTATCTAGCGGGTCTGCAACTGCCGGCTCCGCTTTGTGCATATTTGCCCAATGGCTGTGTCGATCTCTTCCATCTGGATTAATGTTCGGATCCATTAAAATAACCATGTCGTTTAACCAAGTCAATGTTTCCGGACTTTCCGATGCGGCAAGATAATATGCGGTTAAAATTGCAGCTTCACTACTTGAAGGTTCATTTCCGTGTACATTATAGCCTAAATGGATGATTAACGGAATGTTCTTTGTATCTCCGGTTGTTTCGGCAGCAATATGCTGTTTTCTAATGTCTTCTAATTTTGCATGATTGGCAACTGAAGTATAAATTGCGGCAATTTGCTGGCGATGCTCGTAGGTTTCCCCAATTACCTGAACTTTTAAACGGTCTGATAACTTGTCGAGCTCTTTAAAATACTCAACCAATCTGTCGTGCCTAGTATGTTGTGAACCAATGGCATAGCCAAAAAATTGTTCGGGTGTAGGAATGGCAGGATTCATCTTTCCTGCCGCAGGAAAAAAGTATTCGGTTTGTGCGGAAACTTGTCCAAAACCGCAAAGGATTAATGCTACCCAAAGGATTAATTTGCGAATCATCATGTTTGTTTTAGTGTAATGGTTGGAATATTTCTTGTTCAACTGTAATTTTCTTGATGGCATCAAAGGTATACACCAATGGCTGATATTGATCATTTGCCCAATGTAAATAAAGATTTCTGTAAAAAGGACTAGATGGATTCCCACTTTGTCCTGCTGCATTGGTAAATATGCATTTATCCCAATTGGAAACATCAGCAACCATTCTGAATGTGGCACCTTGTAATTGTGCATCAGAACTTCCAGTTGCACCCGGCGTGTAAGCATATCCACCACGAGGAATTAACGGCATATCCAATTGACTTCTAATTTCTTCGTTTACCACATTGCTCAACAAATGCTTGAGTTGAACATGATGAAAACCAGCCTGTCCATAATTCCATTTGGTTTCATCGGTTCCTAGTTTCTTTCTCAACTGTGTAATTGCTGTTGTAAATGTGTTTTTTAAAAATTCTGTTCGGTTGATGGATTGATTGTTATCACCTTGCAATATTTTTATAATTCTTGTTAACGAAAGTGAACGAATGTAAGGCTTCCCTTTTTGCGGAACAAGCGTGTTCCACATCCAATCTGATAATATCCTCTCCCATAAAACATAAACGGCAGCATTGGTTGATTGAACATTTATTTTAAAATCCCAAACCAAAAGTTGCTGCTTAATAGAATCAATTTTAGGATCGTCAAATTGAATATCTTTTAATACGGGAACCAAAGACCTTGCTGGAATTGAAAGATAATCGGTTTGTAATGACATAGATTGTTGTACATCAGATTTTTCTGAATTATACAATATTTCCCTAATTCTGTTTACCCTAAAACTATCTGCCCAACTCCAACCTACTGCGTTTCGGTGTGCATAATTTAACGGAACATTGTTCTCGTTTGCGGTTGCAATTCTACCAATGGGAGGATTGTACAAATGAGGTAATTCTTTACCCTGTAACATTCCATCCCAGTCAAATTTTCCATTTCCAGGAACTGGAACCAATCCATTTGATTTGTTTCTAATAGGTGCGATGCCTGCTACCTGCCAGCCAATATTCCCTTTTTTATCAGCCCAAACCATGTTTTCACCCGGAATATTGCTGTAGCTACAAGCCGTTCTGAAACTTTCCCAATCTGATGCCTGATCCATTCTCAAACTGGCAAGATATGGTGCCCCTCCGGTTTCCAACCACGCGCATCTTACAGCATACATAACCTTGTGCAAAGTGTCAATAGAGGTTACTGGACCATGTTTGGTGTAATACAACGATACCACTTCAGCTGTTTTGTTTTTTACTTTGATGGTATCTTTGATGGTTTTTAAATCTATCCATTGGTTGTTGTATTTGTATTGCAATGGATTATTAGGATTCAATTCGTACACATACAAATCTTCTGCGTCCAAATTAAAAATGGTTAAACCCCATGCTGCTTGCTTGTTATGGCCAATGGATACCCCTGGAATGGAAGGTTCGCCGCCACCAATTACATCCCAACCTGGTGCTTGCAAATGAACCGCATAGCGCAATGAAGGAACGGTAACTGCCCTATGTGGATCGTTTGCTACAATGGGTTTGCCTGAATAAGTATGAGCACCACCAATTACCCAATTGTTGCTACCTATTACATTTACACGTTGGTCATCAGCATTTACCCAGTTTATATAATCAATCTCATTCTTTGCTAATGCATCAGCTTTTTTGTTTGTGGCTTTTTTAACAATATCTGAGGGTAGAAAAAACAAAGGTTTTCTAAATGCCTCATAACTATCTAAAACAGGATCGGTTAAAAAAGAAACGGGAATTATTGGATCAATGGTTAAGTCTGGATTACCAGATTCAAATTTGATGAGTTCTTTTACTTTATCTGCTCCTAAAGTCATTAATGCTCTTGCATACCGAACTTCATCTGTAACATTTGCCAGCAGACCTTGGTGGCGAGAAATTACAACTTCTGGCGTCCAATAGCCCGGCTCCATGCCTAATAATTCAAATTCAATAGGCAATAAATCTTTATTTGCTTTGGTTTCTTTGATGTATTGATTTATTCCGTCAGAAAAAGCAGTAATAATTGCGGCACCCCGAGGATGATAGTGATTCAATTCTTTTTGCAAATCTCCTCTAAACTTAAACAATCTGGCACCTTTATCGCGCTGGATTTCACGCTCACCCAATAATTCGGCAAGAGTTCCCGTTGCTTGTCGACGCCAAATTTCTAATTGAAAAAGCCTGTCGCGTGCCGCACAATAGCCTTGCATAAAAAACAGATCGTGTTCATTTTTAGCTACAATATGGTTGATACCTGAAGAATCTCTACTTACTATTACCGTTGCTTTTAGTCCTGGAATTTTCTCCTGATTCTTTGATTTTGGAAAAAACGATTGAAACAAACTGAGTAGCACAAAAAGAAAAATTCGCATTATTTTTGTATTAGGGTTTCAATTTACATAAGTTCGACTTTATACCACTAGAATACATTTATTTATGCGTTATTTATTATTTTTCTTCCTAATTTTTTCTTCTTGGATAGTAGGTTATACAAATCCGAGATATCAATGGATTTCTGACAATCAATTTCTTACCATTATTGATGGTAATCTAGTTCAACACAATTTGCCATCCAATGAAGAAAAAGTTGTTGTTTCGGCAAAACAAATTCAAGATGCTACCGGAGTTGTATCGGCTGAAATAGAAGATTTTTCATTGTCTACAGATAAAACTCAAGTTTTGGTTTTCACCAATGGCGTTAAAGTTTGGCGTTATAAAACGAAGGGTGAATTTTGGTTGTTCAATTTAAAAACAGGTAACATTAAAGAAATTGGAATGATGTTTCCACCAAAATCGCTTCAATTTGCTAAAATAGCACCCGATGGTAATAAAGTAGCTTATCTGTATGACAAGAATATTTATGTTGATGATGTAATAACAAATACAACCAAACAAATTACTACAGATGGGAAGAATAAAGTTGTTAATGGAACTTTTGATTGGGTTTATGAAGAGGAATTCAATTGTAGAGATGGTTTTAGATGGAGTCCTGATAGTAAATCAATAGCCTATTGGCAAGCAGACGCTACAAAAATTCCTGATTATACTTTAGTAAACTTAACAGATTCGCT
>CAMBYC010000162.1 GCA_945871875.1 Sphingobacterium thalpophilum | reverse complement strand
AATATAGTTTATAAGAATTTTAGAAACAATGCAAAATATGAGGATTTTATCTTTACAGGAAATACTTATCAATCAAATTTGTGCTTTGAATTGGATAAGAAAATTTATTATATCAATTACGCTAAAGATAGCCTTCATTCATTTGAAGTTTCAATGAATGATTTTAAAAAGGAGCCATATCCTGTTTATATACCAATTCATTCTAATCAACCTTACATTATCTTGACAATTATTTTAGTCATTTTAATTCCTAGTTCTTATTTCATTTACAAAACAAGAAAATCGAAAAGAAAAGAGCTTAAACTGCCTACCGAATTAAATGGTAATCCAAATGATTTTACTGATTTAGAAATGGATTTTATTTATATGATTATGGATAAATCAATTAAAAACCAAACTTCTTCTGTTGAAGAATTAAATCAAATATTAGGCTTATCCAAAAAACCACTTGAGTTTCAAAAACGTATTAGAACCGAGACAATCTCCCAAATTAATAACAAATTTAAAGAGCTATACAAACTGGAGGAAGATTTGATATTGAGGATCAGATTAGAAGAAGATAAAAGATTTTTTAACTATATTATTTCAAAAGAGAATATCAAATTAGTAAAAAAGTGGAAGTGAATTATAATTCGTCAACCAATTCATAATTTGTGCTTCTTCCACCTTGTTCTTGTCTTAAAACATTCATTGCTATCAAGTCTTTGATGTCTCTTAAAGCTGTATCAGGTGAGCATTTGGCAATTTTAGCCCATTTTGATGTTTTTAATTTCCCATCAAATCCATCAAAAAGTTTGTTAAGCAATAATATTTGTCTAGAATTGAATGACGTATGCTGGTGTATTTTCCAAAATTCTGATTTGCGCAATATTTTTTGAAGTGTTGTTTCAGTAGTAAGCAATGCGTTTTTAAGACAATGCAAAAACCATTCTAACCATTCTGTAATATCACCAGTGCTGTGTTGAACCTTTTGTAAAATTGTATAATATTGTTTTCGCTCAATCAAAATTTGACTCGACATGCTATAATAGCGGTCAGGACTTTCGTCTGAACGAGCAAGCATAAGATCTGATAATGCTCTTGCAATTCTTCCATTACCGTCATCAAAGGGGTGAATGATAATAAACCAAAAATGTGCGATTGCAGCTTTTATAACTGCGTCTGTTGTTGAATTATTGTTGAACCAATGTAGAAATTTGTCCATTTCCACCTTCACAATATTTGCTGGAACTGCTTCAAAGTGAATTCTTTCTTTACCCATAGCACCTGAAACGATTTGCATTTCTCCTGTACGATATTCTCCAACTTCAATTTTATGTATTCCACTATAACCAGTAGGAAACATTGCAGCATGCCATCCAAATAATCTTTCATGAGTTAATGGTTTCAGATAATTTTGGGTTGCATCAAGCATCATTTCTACAATACCTTCTACATTTCTGTTTGTATTTACAAATCCACCTATATTAATACCCAATCGTTTTGCAATTGATGATCGAACTTGTTCATAGTCAAGCTTTTCGCCTTCTATTTCTGAAGATTTGATAACGTCAAGTGTTAATGTGGTAAGAGTGGCCTCTTCTTTTGTAGCAAAGCCAAGGGCGTTCATCATTCCGATTATCTTTCCTTGTTGATTTCTAACTTCTCCGAATATGGTGTTTATTTTATCTACCTGCCATGTGAAGTTTGTCCAGTTTGGGTAATTGTAAATGTATCTAGACATTGATTATATGAATACTTGCGTCAAATATAACTATTATTTGCTGCAAATTTGCGGAGAATAATTGGCGTATTCACCGCAAATTGAATTTTATCATTAATAGATTAATTGTAGATTAAGGCAATAAATTTTGTTGTAATGCATAATTTGGAAAATTTCCACGCTGATATTTTCATTTCAAATAAAAAAAGGGCAGCTACATTTGCTGCCCTTACTAGGAATCTTAATATGAATCTTCAATAAATCTATTTTACATATAGCTAATAGCCCACAATTCATAATTTATAATTCATAATTCACTTCGCTGGTGTAATAACTATATTCCTATATTCAATCGGTCCGTGATCGCCTTGTAAAAATATGGGTCCGGGTTCTGCTTCTTTGCTATCCAATGCACCACCGGTAATGCCAGGAATCAACTGGTCGCAAATGATTTTTTTGCCGTTTGCTACAATGGTTAACAATCTGCCAACCAAAGTGATATCGAAACTCTGCCACTCACCCGGAACTTTTGCAACCATTTCATTAGGTGTTAAAAAGCCATATACCCCACCTAAATAGATTGATGATGGTTCTTTACCAAAGTTGTCTTCTATTTGAACTTCATATCTTCCTCTTAAATAAACACCGCTATTGCTGCCAGCAGGATACCTGAATTCAATATGTAATTTAAAATCTTCAAACTTCTCATCGGTAATGATATTAGCACCAGATTGTGGACTGGTTAAAACGCCGTTCAACGCAACCCATTGGTTTTTTGCTCTTGAAGGATGCCATCCTGTTAAATCTTTGCCATTAAACAATTGGATAGGTTTTCCCCAAACAACAGGTTTATCTCTTTTCAATAATGGAGCCATTTCTCCTGTAAACTTTTGTGTTTTTCCTGATGATGTTATTATAGTACCACTCAGTTTTCCATCTGCCAAAACACCTTCAAAAAGCATGTCTTTATCAACGGCTTCCCATTGCGGAGGTATTGAGAAACTCACTTTCCCTTCTTTAAAATTTATTTTAGCAATCGGACGAGCACTTCCCCCCATCTGCAACAAAATATCCTACCAAAGTTGATATTCCTGATAATTTAACTTCCAACCAAGATGGAACTACTTTGTTTCCCAAATCAACAGATAAATCCCAACGCCCAATTATTGACTCTTCTATTGGTTGTGCATTTGTGCTTGCAGAAACTTGAAAGGATAATGTTGTGGCAATCATTAATGCCAAAATCATCTTCCATTTTTTTGTGTAAGATTTAAAACTTAAGCTAATCATTGAAAATATATTTAGATTTCAATATAAATAAATTTCTGCATCTTACCTACGTATCTATAAAAATTTGGTGCTTGGGCTTTACTATGATTACTAATTAGATCTATTTTTTCAAATTTTTGGCTATGGCCAATTTGAAATAATCATACATCCCCAGCTGAAGCTGAGGGCTATTGAAAGAATTCCTTTCAATTATTCTAATTATTTAATTAGATTATAAAACAATTGCCATTTTATAATCAAATACCTATTCGCGGTTAAAAGAAATAAAATAGTTTTCCTTCCGAATATTTCTTTTAATTTAACAACAAATTGCTTGAATGAAACTTTTAAAATGTTTGCCTTTTTTATTATTGATTTGTTTGTCTAAACCGGCAGTATCTCAAACAAAACCGGTTTTTAAAATCAACCACATAGCACTATTCGTTACCGATTTGCAACGTGCTGGAAATTTTTACATCAACATTGTTGGTCTTGATACCATCCCAGAGCCTTTTCATGATGGGAAACACATTTGGTTTGATATTGGAGGTGGTGCTCACTTACACCTCATTAAAGGTGCTTCTTCTGAAAAAGAATATTATCAAAACAACCACCTTTGTTTGTCCACAACCAATATTCCTGAATTTATCCAAAAGCTTGATAAATATAAAATTGCTTGGTTCGATTCTGGTGGCAACCCATATAAAGTTACCAAACGTGTTGATGGCGTTTTGCAGGTTTACCTTAAAGATCCGGATGGTTATTGGTTGGAGATTAATAATGATAGGTAATTATAAATTATAAATTATGAATTATGAATTGAGTAAATATTTGTAATATTAATTAACTATGTATTTGGAAATCACATAATTCATAATTGATAATTCATAATTTATAATTCTTAATTCCTCACACATCTAAACCCCGTATGCTCCAACCCAGTATCAGGACTGCTTTTCATTCTGCGGGCTGCTCTATAACCGCTACAATATGAATCATTACACAAGAAACTTCCGCCTCTTAAGCTCTTTTTGGGCGAATATAAATCTTCTGGATCGTAGCTTTTTGATGGTCCTTGTGGATTGATTGTTGTTTTTCCTTTTAACGTTGAATAGTAATTGTAATCGAACCAATCATTACACCATTCCCAAACATTTCCCGACATATCATACAATCCATATCCGTTGGGTGCAAAACTTTTCCCAGGAGCTAATGTGGCAAATCCGTCTTTCTTTTCATTATAATAAGGAAATTTCCCTTCCCAACTGTTGCATTTTGGCTTACCAGAATTAACAGGTTCATTTCCCCAAGAATAGATTGCATTTACCAAGCCTCCGCGAGCTGCAAATTCCCATTCCGCCTCTGTTGGCAATCGTTTCCCCGCCCATTTGCAATAGGCAATCGCATCATCCCAACTTACTTGAACCACTGGATAATTGTCTTTGCCCACAATTGAACTACCCGGACCTTCAGGTTGTCTCCAATTTGCACCAGGCACCCATTTCCACCACGCTGAGAAATTACTCAAATCTACCGGACCATCTGATGGAGTGAAAACCAAAGAAGCGGCAATCAAGAGAGATTCGTCTGGCTTTGGCGTTCCTGGGGGAACTGTTTTTTTAACTTCTTCCCAATCGGGTTTTCTTTCGGCTGTTGTAATATATTTTGTTGCCTCTACAAACTTCCTAAACTGAGCATTGGTTACTTCCGTTGCATCCATATAAAATGGCGAAACTGTTACTTTGTGTTTTGGATATTCATCTGCTGCGGCTTGGTCGTTATCGCCTCCCATCTCAAATGTTCCTCCAGGAATATAAACCATTCCAGCTGTTGAACTATCGCCTGATGGTTGAATACCAGCTGTTCCACTATCCGTAGTCGCAAATCGTTGTGGAACTTTCATACATTCATGAGCACTGTCTGTTTTTGCATCTGCAATTTTTTTCTCTTGCTGCTTGCATCCTATTAATGATGATACTACCGCCGTCATAATCATCATCTTAACTAAAAAATATTTCTTCATTTTCTTCTTTCAAATTTAACAATATGCAATTGTTTTTAATTGCTTAATCTTTTTTCAGTTTCCAATAGACTCAATTATTTCCTTGTAGTTAAACTAGATTACGTTTTAGAAGTAAATTATTATATAATTTGGCTAAAGCCAATCTACAATGTTGTTTTATCCCCCACTTAAAACTAAAGGCTATTGAAAGATCTCCAATACAATTTTCATATTCGTATTTTGGCTTTAACCAAAAATTAATCATCAAAAAATAGAAAAGCTTTGATTGAATTGCCCCTAGCTTTAGCTAGGGGTTAAAGATTATTTTAAATGGCGTTTTTGATAATTGATTTCTATTTTACCTCAAACTTTACGGTTTTATCCGCAATTGCTGCACTAAATTCTCCTGCTTCTACAACCCATTTGTTGTCGATACCCACAAATGCCAATTGATAAACAGGAACTTTTATCACCACAGTTTTTGTCTGACCAACATTTAAACTGATTTTGTCAAAACCCTTCAAATTTTTTACTGCCGGATTCAAAGAAGCAACTAAATCGCTAATGAACAATTGAACAACTTCTTTACCAACCGCGTTACCACTATTGGTTACATCTACTGAAAACGTGATGGTATCTTTTTTTGTAAATTGTTGTTTGTTGATTTTGAAATTACTATAAGTGAAATTGGTATAGCTCAATCCAAATCCAAACGGAAATAAGGGATCAAAATATTTGTTTTTACCACTCGCAAATCCATCAAAACCTTCTTCCAATTGGGTATGGTTGTAAGGTATAATGCTGTTTGCATATTTTGGATA
>CAMBYC010000161.1 GCA_945871875.1 Sphingobacterium thalpophilum | reverse complement strand
ACTACTTACCCCTTACTACTTACTACTACCCCCTCACATTTCAAACTTATAACCAACACCCTTTACTGTTGTTATACAATCTAATTCTAATTTCTGGCGGATTTTACGAATATGTACATCTATTGTGCGGTCGCCAACTATTACTTCTGTTCCCCAAATTTGACTTAAAATTTCATTTCGGAGAAATACTCTACCCGGTTTTGATGCCAACAAATAAAGCAATTCAAATTCTTTTTTTGCTAATAAAATTTGTACTCCCTTTTGTTCTACCACAAACTGAACAGGGTCAATAATTAAATCATTGATATTTAAAATGTTACTAACCTCAGGCTGACTCAATCTTCTGAATAATGCATTAACCTTAGTAACTAGAATTTTTGGAGTAACTGGTTTACTAATATAATCGTCTGCCCCAAGTTCAAGACCTTTTACATGCGAAAATTCATCGCTAAGGGCGGTAAGAAAAACAATTATAGTTTGGCTAAACTCTGGTAAACTTCTTAATATTTTACAAACATCCATGCCATTTTTAATAGGCATCATTACATCAAGAATGATTAATTCGGGTTTGAACAGTTTTGCTTTTTGTAATCCTTCTTCACCATCTTTAGCCAATATTGTTTCATAACCTTCATTTTTAAGGTTATATTCTAATATTTCTAAAATATCTGGCTCATCATCAACAATAAGGATCTTTTTCCCTCTACTCTCCATAAAAAAAGATTTAAACAAAAGTAGCGTATCTTATTGGGCATTATTTGTTATTTAATTATGAATTTTTTTTAACAAACACATTGATATAATTATTAATCAAACCAATTCTAAATTTAATTTGTTTAAATTTGTTTTATTTTCCAAAAGTGATTAGAAAAACCCTCTTTATTGCCTTTCTTTTTTTATCAAACATATTTGTTTTTGAATCGGTTGTTACTGGTCAAAACACAATTGATATTCGTAGAATCAAGTTGCATGAAGATATTGACAAGCTGCAACAGAAAATTTTACCTTACGCAACTGTTAACAATTTAAATTATTTACCAGCACAAATTGAGCCATTAAATCTCTATATTGAAGATATCTTAATTCAAAAGATCAATAATCTTCAAGATTCAATAGAGGCTTCACTTCAACTTGATCACCGTTTAAAAGTGCGTTACCTTACTGGCATAAATTTAATGTTGTCTAATTTTTTAGAAGCTAGGTATCGTCAAACTATTGCTGCTGAGGCTTTTGTATTGCTTTACAATGAATTTATAGCTTTGGTGAATGCTGAAAGAAGTGGTGAGCGCATTCAAGAAATTGTTGACAGATATCCCTATTCCACTGGTAATATATTACTAAACCCAGCTTATTCAATATTTTTTGATAATATAGGATTTAAAGATTGTAGACCAATTTTGTTTAGGAAATTCTGTACAATCTATCCAGACAAAGTTCTTGGTAAATTGGAACAGTTTACTGATGTACCTTTTGCAGATAGTTTATTGTATCCCGCAGCTTTGCTTGACCCCAACCGGTTTTATGATTATGCTGCAGCTACTCAATCAAGCCTTGGAAAACTGATTCAAAAGAGTGAAAACAAATTGGTTAAAACCATCGCTACTATGGCAACCAACAACTATGGTAGAATGTATTTCCCTTTTCTAGATGATATAGTTTCAGGAAAGAAAACCATCGAAAGCATTGATTCAATAAGAGAAGATAGCCTTCAATATTTTAAAGCACTTGTAATAACACAAATTGATTATACAGGTAGGTTAATACTGAAGGATACCCCTATAGCATATTTACACCTTGCAACAATGTTGCAACGCAAGGCTACTGAGGTGTTTGTGAACGAGATTAATGCATTACACGAAGAACAAGATTTAGTAAGATTTAAAATTATTGAACCTCTCACTGCAAATGAATTGTATTATTTAATTGTAATGACTGAAGATATTATTTACACCTCCAGTTATAATGGCACATTTAAGAGGATGATTGAGAAAATGACAACCCCAGCTGGTGATACACTCTTAATGAATGTTAATTTCGACAGATTTAAAAAGTTTATCAAAATGGCTGCCGGTTACAATAAACTTGATAATTTTCTCTCAACAATGCCAGATTCAAATGCCCAACGCCTAATGATGGCTTTTGTTCGTGGTCTTGATAAAACTGGTGCTTTAGAAGAAGCCGTTGATGTTGCAGACTCTTATGGAAGCATCAAAACCGCTTCTGTAAAAAAACTCATAGATAGAGAAGTGGCTTCAAGTTTGGCTAAAAGTAAAGTCCAAGGCAACCAAAAAAGTGAAACCATCTACGATATTTTACAAAATATTTTCAAATCATCAATAGATACTTTATCAGACATCTCATCAAAACTTGGAATACCACCTGTATATTCGGTTAATTATGCTGATATCGCACAAAACAAAGATACTGTGGTTCAGTTGGTATTTTTTTATGGAGATAAAGACGGATTAGAATCTTATGCCAGCTTCATGACTTTATTTGGTGGAAGTTCAGAATGGAAAATCTATAAAAATAAAGAGTGGATAGAAATCCGTTCGCTAAAATCAAAACCAATATTGATTTATGCCAATTTGCCATTAGACAATACAGATGGTAGTGATCCCGATGCAAAAGCCCAAGCAAATTTGCTCAATTATCTTGCATTAAATCAAATCAATCCAACTATTGTGATACACCGCGGACACAGTTACCATCTGAAATATACCATTAAACAATTGCCTGCATCTGCAAAAATAATTGTGCTAGGGTCTTGTGGTGGATACCATAATTTAGATGAAGTGTTGAAAGCCAGTCCAGACGCTCATATTATTTCATCAAAAGAAGTAGGAACAAAAACTGTAAACGATCCAATTTTGAAACATTTAAATGACGATTTACGAGCAGGTAGAAACATCAATTGGATAAATACTTGGAGTGATTTGTCTGAAAAGTTTACATCTGGAGAAGCAAAAGAGCGATTTGAGAATTACATTCCACCTTATAAAAATTTAGGAGCACTATTCATAAAGGCTTACAATATAAAAGAAGCAGCATTGATCAGCCTATAAATAGTTGTCCAAAAAAATATACTAATTTGCAGGCATGGAGCCTAAAAAGAATATTTTCAACTTTTCGCAGTTGAAAAGAGTGTTTGGATTTGCACTGCCTTACAAAAAGAAATTAATCAATTCAATAGTTTTAGCCATTGTTTTGGCATTAATGTCACCTATTCGGCCATTGCTCATTCAATATACCATCAATCAAATTATACCAAAAGGAGTTGTATATTTTCTTGTAATCATAACATTGGTTCAAGTTGGAATTTTGATTATTGAAACAGTTTTCAGGTTTTATTTTACCTTTTTAACTTCTTGGTTGGGGCAAACGGTAGTTAAGGATATGCGAACAAAAGTATATGAAAAGGTATTGCATTTAAATCTTCGTCAATTTGACAAAACGCCAATTGGTACTCTTACCACCAGAACAATCAATGATATTGAATCAATCAACGATATATTTTCTGAGGGATTGATACCCATAATTGCGGATTTTTTATCCATAGTAGCAGTATTGGCAGCGATGCTTTATATCAATTGGCAGTTGACATTAATTTGTTTGATACCGTTTCCGTTTTTGATGATAGCAACATATTTTTTCAAAGAGAGTGTAAATGCATCGTTTATTAGGGTTAGGAATGCTATTTCTGCATTAAATGCTTTTGTACAAGAGCACATAAGCGGAATGCAGATTGTACAGGCATTTGCTGCAGATGAGCGGGAATTTGATAAGTTCAAAATGATCAATCAAGAGCACCGTAATGCCAATATCAACGCAATTTTTGCATATTCAGTGTTTTTTCCAGTTGTGGAAATTATATTGGCAACTTCATTAGGATTGTTGGTTTGGTTTGCCGGTTTTCAGGTGATGCATTTGCCACAAGCGGCTGCATTAGGCATTGCCGGACAAATTGTATCTTTTATAATGATGTTGAATTTGTTGTTTAGGCCGCTCAGGGTAATTGCGGATAAGTTTAATGTGTTGCAAATGGGGATGGTAGCTAGCGAGCGGGTTTTTAAAGTGCTTGATAATGAGGATTTTATTATAAATGAGGGCAGCTTTTCTCCAACACAAATAGCTGTATCAGTAGACTTTAAAAATGTATATTTTGGGTATGATTCAACAAAACCTGTATTAAAGAACATCAACTTTCATTTGCCAGCTGGTCAAACTTTGGCAATTGTTGGGCATACAGGAAGTGGAAAAACTTCAATAATCAGTTTAATAAACAGGTTGTATCATATTCAAGAGGGAGAAATCTTGATTGATAGTGTAAAAATTGAGGATTATTCATTAGATCGTTTGCGCCAAAGTATAGGTGTGGTTTTACAAGATGTATTTTTATTTTCAGGCTCTGTATATGAAAATGTTACATTAAGAAATAATGATATTTCTAAAGAAAAAGTTGAAGAAATTGCTAGGTTGATAGGTATTCATGATTTTATTATGCAGTTGCCAGGAGGATATGATTATGATGTAATGGAAAGAGGCAATACATTATCTTTGGGTCAGCGCCAATTGTTGTCTTTTATTAGGGCATTATTATACAACCCATCTATTTTAATATTAGATGAAGCAACTAGTTCGGTAGATACCGCTTCAGAGCAATTGATACAGCATGCAATTGAAAAGATGATAAGTGGAAGAACAAGCATAATTATAGCACATAGGTTTTCCACCATTAGGAAGGCGAACTTAATAATGGTTTTAGATAAAGGAGAAATAATTGAAATAGGTAAACACGACGATTTACTCAAGGCTAATGGTTTTTATGCACAATTGAATAAAATGCAATTTCAATCTAAACAAGTAATCGACATCTAAACAAGTATCAAATGAATTAGATCAAAGGAATTGTGTTTCAATTTCCGTTGAATTTAAGTTTCAATCTAGAAACAGAATGTTTTTTTACTATCTTTGCGGCAAATTTCAGAACAATCATGGCTTTTAAGTGGATCAAATTCTTTGTGGTAGCGGTTCTTGGTATTTTTTTATTGTGTACAACTGAAAGAGTGTTGGCTCAACACGAAACACATAAAGCTACTGAGCATGTTGTTGAACATAAAGTTGTAAAAGAAGAAAAGGCATTCGATGCTAGCAAGGTTATATTTAGCCATATTCTTGACGCCCATGAGTTTCACATTTTTGAATATACAAATGGTGAGGGTGAAGAGCAGCATGTTACAATTCCACTTCCTGTAGTATTGTATTCTCCACAGCGTGGATTCTCAGTGTTTATGTCTTCTGAATTTCACCATGGTGAGCACGAAGCCAATGGATATAAAATGGTAGGTGAAAAAATTGTTCCAGTTGAAGAAGGGGTTGTAGTTTATGATTTCTCTATCACAAGAAATGTTACTCAAATGCTGATTGCATTAATTATATTGTTGTGGATAATGGTTTCTGTTGCAGGAAAGTATAAGAAAAACGGAAAAATTGCACCATCTGGTATGCAAAACGCAATGGAAACTGTAATTGTATTTGTTAGAGATGAAGTTGCAAAGCCAAATCTTGGTGCCAAAGCTGAAAAGTATCTTCCTTACTTATTAACTGTATTCTTTTTTATATTGGTTAATAATATTTTGGGGTTGATTCCTGCATCGGCTAATGTTACAGGAAATATTGCATTTACAATGGTATTGGCATTGATTTCATTTGTGGTTATTTTATTTAGTACCAACAAGCATTTTTGGAGTCATATTTTTAATCCACCAGTACCTGGTTTTGTAAAGCCAATTTTAACTCC
>CAMBYC010000160.1 GCA_945871875.1 Sphingobacterium thalpophilum | reverse complement strand
CTTCTGTAACCTCCAGCACAATGCACCAAAATTGGTTTGTTTAAAGGAATTTCATTAATCCTTTCTCTTAATTCGTTTAAAGGAATATGAATGGAATCTTCAAATATTTTTTGAGTTTTTAATTCAGAATCATTTCTAATATCAACAATTGTATAATTGTTTAAATTGGTTTTTAAAGATTTGCTTTGAAAGGTATCCATTTTATCGTTTCCAAAATCTGATACAAATGCCAATTTTATTTGGGTTTCGTAACCAATTTTAGCTGCACGCTCAATAAGTTTGTTTAATTCGTCATCATTTTCAGCAATCAAATAAAAAGGTTCATTGGAGTTAACAATACTTCCCAACCATGTTTCGAATTTTGTATCGTTCATTAAATTGATTGCATTTTTAAGATGCCCGGCTTTAAATTTAATTTGCGGTCTGGTGTCAATAATCAATATACTTGAATCAAGTGAATTCACGCAACTTTGGCAAGTTACTGGATCTCTTCTTTCAACATTTGTTACACTTGTAAAAAAGGGTTCAGCACCTTTTTTATTAACAGCCACATTAAAAGTGAAATACTTCGGAATAAAGGGTTGGTCATGTAAAAGTTGTTTTACAAAACTTTCTTCGCTCATTTGTTGCAAGCTCCAATTGGTTAATTTTTCACTGCCTATGCTGCTGCTGTTTTTTTCACTCAATCCTTTTCCACACAAGCTGCCGGCACCATGAGCGGGGTATACCAGCACATCATCGGGTAATGTCATTAACTTGTTGTGTAAAGATTGGTACATCTGTTTTGCCAAAACTTCCCTTGCAGCCGTAATCGCACCAGCAGTTTCTCTTAAATCAGGTCTGCCGCAATCTCCTATAAATAAAGTATCTCCAGTAAAAACAGCATTAGCCTTTCCGTTTTCATCAATAGCCAAAATACTGATGCTGTCTGGGGAATGTCCGGGAGTATTTATTGATTTTAAGGTGATATTTCCCAACACAATAGCATCTCCATCATCAAAAGTTTGATGAGGATATTCTGCACCTAATAGTTTACTTACATAAATTGGAGCACCCGTTGTATTGTGAATTTCCAAATGACTACTAACAAAATCTGCATGCGGATGTGTTTCTATAACCGCTGTGATTTTTGCATTATGTTGTTTTGCAAAATCATAATAGGGCTGTGGATTTCTTGATGGATCTATCAATGCAATTGCTCCATTGCTTATGATTGCATAAGAATAATGTGCTAAATTTTTATCCTCAAATTGTTTAATTTCCATTTTTAGGTTATTGATATTGCAAATATCGCTCGATGTTATTCCCTGTACAGCTACTCTTATTACATAACTGAAATCAATTCGATTGAAAATATTTTATCAATCAATTTTAGATTAAACGTTTAAAGTTTTTTCCTCTTTTTTTCTGGTTGAAATGCCAAAAGGGAAATACAATGGACAAAAACTGACAAAACTTGTCAAAAAAAAAATTCCAGCAACTATTAATAAAACAATTGCAAGTGTACCAGATATAACTTTAAAGATATACAAGCCAGTAATAATGGCTGCACCAATAATTCTGATAATTCTATCAACGGTTCCCATGTTTTTTTTCATTAGATGGTGTTTTAGGTTTTTATAAAATTAGAAATGATGATAAAAGATTAAAACACAAGGAAACGGTATAGATTTATTAAAAATTTATTGACGTTCCACAAGTTTAACTTTATTTCTACCTAACATAACCATGCCTTCATCTTCCATTTGTTTAAGCAGCCGAGAAACAACTACTCTTGCTGTACCCAATTCGTTAGCCAATTGCTCGTGGGTAACGTATAAGGTATGGGTGTTTGTCATTTCGCATTTCTTTTTGAGGTAAGACAACAATCGTTCATCTAGTTTTTTAAAAGCGATGGCGTTAACCATTTCTAGGAGTTCTTCAAAACGTTTGTGGTACAATCTAAAAATATAATCAAGCCATTCTGGAAATTCGTGAATTAGTAAACTCACTTTATCGATGGGGATAAACAGAATTTCGGTTTCTTCTTCTGCAATTGCCTTGATTTTACTGGTATCGTGGTGCATTCCACCAAGAAAAGACATAATGCAACTTTCGCCAGAATTAATATAATATAACATAATTTCTCTGCCATCTTCGTCTGTTCGCATTACTCTAATATTGCCTTTTACAACAATCGGAATCGCTTTTATGTATGCATTTGTATTGAGAATGATATCACCTTCAGCAAATGTTTTTGTGAAACCATATTCTTCCAGTTTTTCTCTTAAAGCTGCTGAAGATTTGAATTCAATAATATTATTTAATTCCATTTTACGAATTTAGGTTTCTTTGCAGCAGGATATTTTTTTAAAATTTTTATTTCAACCAACTTGTAGTGAATTCGAATCATTTTAAAATTGGTAAATTTTTATTATTTCATAAAGCATTAAAATTTAGTTTAACAATTGCGACACATACTTTTTAAGAAGTGATTTTATCTTTTTAAGTTTAGAGTCTTATTTATGGAAGCTAAATGTTTAATTCTTAAGCTCATAAGCCATTGGTTTAATTTTCAAAACGTAATTTATGAGCTTTTAACCAGTCTACATACTACCTCGAACCAGTTGACTAACTACTAACAAATAGTTGACCAACTACTAAAAACTAGTTAACTAACTACTAACAACTAATTTTTCATGTTGATAAACTACAATCTTTAAGATGCTTGTTTACAAAGAAGAATAATTTTGATACAATTAATGCATTTATAGTAAAAGGTTAGTATTGTGAGCGTTAAAATTGTAATACAGTGTTTCAATATTAATTATGCAATGATTAAACTATTTTAGGCAGAAGCAAATTTATAATATTCATATACCCCCAGCTGAAGCTGGGGGCAATTCAAACAACTCCTTTCAATTTTTCAACAGCATAATGTTTGTTTAAACTTATCAACTATCAACTAACCACTATCAACTAACCACTAACTACTAACTTCAAGTAAATAATTCTTTAAAATAGTCTTTTGAAATAGACAGTAGTTGTGGAAACTTCTTACTTTTATTGGCTAGTTTTTCTTGTTCTTCTAGTTTTTTCCGAAACAATCCATGATTTTCTAATTGCTTTACAGGATGAAAAAAATTATTGGGCAAACTTGAAATATCTCTAAAAGTCCAATATCCTTTTTTCCAAGTCCAAGTGATGGTTGATAATTCTTTTGGATTGAATATCAACATTTCATTCTGGACAGCTAAACTGGTAAACAAGAGTTCAATAAAAACCAATTGTTTATTTTTTGCTACATAATTTTTTACAGCATTTAACATATTATTGGAAAGTCGAACCATGCTAACTAAAGATTTTACCCACGGTTCTTCCAATAAACCTCTTGCTTGCTCCCAATGGGGCCAGTAGATTTCGTCAAGAAATAAGTCTTTTTTCTCACAAACCAAATCTGCATCTCCGCTTTTGAGGTCTAAGTCTATTAATGCTTGAATAGAAGGAATAAAAACATCATCTTCAATAAACCAAACATGTTCGGCATCATTTAGTATTTCGCAACAATAGAATAAAGCTTTATTCCAACCATATGGGTTTTTTTTAACGTGTAGGTAAGTTGATAAAAAATATCCTTTTTTAATAACTTCTTCGTCATCAATTTTAATGAGTGAGCGATTGATAATATAATCATCAAATTTATTGTCATCAACAACTATTATAGGATGAAAATTGGTACGATGTGTAATCTCTAATGCCAACTGCACAAGGTATTTATTTGGTCTTTTTGTGATGAAGCAGATGTATTTTTTCATAATTAAAAAAACTTTTTAAGGTTTAGCTATCTAATTGGTATTCAATTTGTAGGGTAGTTGAACATCTGCTAGATTTTGCCTTTAGCTTATACTTTATTTGATTAAAAATGAAATAAAAAATATGCCATCATTTATAACAATAAAATAAGGTTTATTACGTAGGAGATTATGAAGTATTTATTTATGTTTTTCAAGTATTAATTCTGCAAATGATTATCAGTTCAACACAAACTTTTGAAGACCATTTGGTTATAGAATGGAGTGATGGAAGCAGGTTTGCTTATTATTACATTTGGCTATATGACAATCGGCCAGACCATTGGCATTATAATGGACAAAAATTAAGTAAAACATTAGACATTCCCGTTGGCATTAAGCCAATAGAAATAAATACATCTCCAAGTTCAATACAAATTGTTTGGCCAAATGGTGAAGCCAGCTATTCATCAGATTTTTTGGGTAGAAATATCTACAAACCGCAAAATACAAAGCAAAAGCTGTGGAATAAATTTGACCAACATACTATACATTTTTATCCACAGTTGCTTAAAGAAAAATTTTCTTTATTAAAATGTTTGGAAGATGTTAACAAGTATGGTTTTGCCAGAATTTCAGCTGTTTTGCCGGAGGAGGGAGAAGTTTTGCGTTTGGTTGATTTGTTTGGTTTTGTTAGAGAAACCGATTTCGGAATGGTTTATGATGAATGTATAAAGGAAGATCCTGATAATTTAACCAATACAGCAATAGGATTATCTCCGCATACAAAGAATCCCTATCGAAATCCAGTACCTACACTACATTTAATGCATTCTTTGTTAAATCTAACAACAGGTGGAGAAATTATTTTAATAGATGGTTTTTATCTTGCTGAAAAATTAGAGAGTGCTAAACCAGAATATTTTCATTTGCTTTCAACTTATTCGCTACATTTCAAATTTGAGAATGAAACCCAAATCCAGGAATTTAATTCACCCATATTTGGTTTAGATAATGACGGAAATCTAGTCAATATCAGATTCAACAATCGATCTGTTCAACCTTTTCAAGTTCCTGAGGATGTTATGACCTCATTTTATGCCGCCTATCAATATTTTGAACAAATGCTTCAAGACGAACGCTACCAGTTGCGTTTCAAACTAGAGGAAGGTCAGGCTTTAATCATAGATAATGAAAGAATCTTAACTGGACGATTACCTTATGAGGCTTTAAAAGTAAGACATTTACAAGGTTGTTTTGCAGATAAAGATGCTTTAACCAGTAAGATGAAAGTGTTGAAAAGAAAGAGGTTATAATTGTTAATTGTTAATGGTTAATGGTTAATGGTCAATTGTTAATTGTGAAACTTTACAATTGACCATTAACCATTAACCATTAACAATTAACCATTATTTGCCTATTGTGGAACGTAAGCCTCCTGTTACAAACAAAGCCAACATTCTTGCTTTTTGGCCAGCACTAAACATATACATACATGCATCATTTGTATAATCCATGTAATTCATGGTCATTTCAATGGGTTTGCCATTGCAAGTACTGTAATGTGGGTAACTAGGACAACCACTATTTGACGCATTGTGTTGTGGAGTATCTCCAACATTATCTGTTCCACAATTCGCATCTCCCCAAATGTGACGAAGATTAAGCCAATGCCCTACTTCATGAGTTGCTGTTCTTCCTAATCCATAAGGTGCCCTTGCTGTACCTACTTTTCCTGTTGCTGTATTTAACAAAACAACCCCATCAGTTGCTGTTCTTCCTCCAGGAAATTGAGCATATCCCAACAATCCTCTACCCAAAGTACATACCCAAATGTTTAACTTTGTAGTTGGCGTAGTTGGAGAAATTCCTCCTTTCGCAGATGATTTCATATTGTCATTACTTGTCCAACTTGTGAGGGTTGTACTTTTTCTAACAACAGATGACAGCACAAACTTTACAGGTATAAATCCAGCTTTAACTGAACTAAAAATTGCTGGAATATTCTTTACATCTGAATTGTTTCCTTGAAAATCTTGATTCAACACATCAATTTGTGATT
>CAMBYC010000159.1 GCA_945871875.1 Sphingobacterium thalpophilum | reverse complement strand
TTTTAAAGGGAATGAAACCTATTGGAAAAAACGAGTTGAATCAAGTTCAAGAATGGCAATGGTAAAAGCTTCTTTCGAAAAAAAATTATTAGCTGCTACTTCACCAAATGTTTCAAACTTTGACAAGCCATCATTATGGAGATACACGGATACATTTATGAAAACTCATAAGAAGCTTGCAACTCTATTGTTAAACGATTCTACCACATTAATCAGTTTTGATGAAGAAAAAATCAAAACAATTGATTGGATTAACTACATTATTGCTATTAATCCAACTCAAAATACGGAGGAATATAAAAAATTATGGGCGCCATTTATCCAACAAAAAGCAACAGCTTATTATCGAAAACATTTAGAGCAATTTGATGCAAACTATCGCCAACAAATAAGAGAATTTATGGAAGGAAACCTATTGTTTGAGGTAATGGGGAAAAGAATATGGACAAGAGCTTCCGAAGACAGTGTTGGCTTAAAAGAATATTTCTCCCAACACAAATCAAATTACAATTGGAAATCTAGTGCTGATGTATTGATGATTAGTGCGGTTGATTCAACTAATGCCACTAAAGCCAAAAATGCTATTGATTCTTTCCCTGAAAAGTGGAAAACCTTGATAGCAGCTTCAGATGGGTCAATTTTGGCAGACAGCAGTAGAATGGATTTGGATCAAATCAATGTATCCGAAAAACTATTAATTCCAAATACTGCAACACCAATTGTCATAAATCCTGACCTTTCTGCTACTTTTTTTTATATTTTAAAGACTTATCCAAAACCCGCCCCAAAGAGTTTTGAAGAAGCGAGAGGCTTAGTGGTAAACGATTACCAAATATTGTTGGAAGATAAATGGATCAACACATTAAAAAAGAAATACCCAGTAAAAATCAATAAACCCTTATTTAAGAGCGTCATCAAAGAATTACGGTAATATAAATTCTTAAAAACTATTAAAAAGTCGGCTCTACTAAAAATTAGAACCGACTTTTTAGCTTATCTAACTTCTTTAACCACGTTATAAAACACTCTGGGTTTTCCAAGAGTATAGTAATGCAATACTGGAACACCCGCTTGTTTTAATTCTTTAGATTGTGCAATCAACCATTCTGTGCCTACTTTTTCCACATCAGCATCAGTTTTGGCTTTCATGATTTCATTGCTCAAATCTGTAGGGATATCTACATTAAAAGTGCGAGGGATAACAGTCAACTGCTTTTTAGTAGTTATAGGTTTTAATCCTGGGATTATCGGGACATCGATGCCGGCAGCTCTGCAAGCGCTTACGAATTCAAAAAACTTCTGGTTGTCGAAAAACATTTGTGTTAAAATATAATCGGCACCAGCATCTACTTTTGCCTTTAAAAACTCTAAATCGGTTTGTAAATTGGGCGATTCAAAATGTTTTTCAGGATAACCGGCAGTACCAATACAAAAAGAAGTTCTATGTCCATCACGAATATCTTCTTCCAAATAAATGCCGTTGTTCAGATTTACCACTTGTTTAAGAAGATCTATTGAATAACGATTTCCCCCGATTTCTGGTTCAAAAGAGGATTCGTTTTTTGCGGCATCTCCCCTCAATGCAAGCACATTATCTATACCAAGAAAGTTCAAATCTATAAGGGCATCTTCAGTTTCTCTTTTGTTGAAGCCACCACAAATCAAGTGTGGAACAGCATCTACCTGATAATGGTTCATGATGGCAGCACAAATTGCAACAGTTCCAGGACGCTTTCTAACTTGTACCTTCTCAAAAGAACCATCTATCCTTTTCTTAAAAATATGTTCGCTACGATGGTAAGTAACATTAATAAAAGAAGGTTTAAATTCCATCAATGGATCTAAATGATCATAAATTGAATTTATATTTTTACCTTTCAATGGAGGCAAAATCTCAAAAGAAATTAGCGTATCCTTTGCTTGGCGAATATGATCTATAACTTTCATAAAATACTATAATGGTTCAAATAATTTGCAAATTACACAACACTTAGCATTAACACAAAATTGATAATTTAGTTGTTGCAATATTATTGCCTCATGATGATGTATTTTTGTATCAACCTAATATAATTTAAAGTGAGTTTGATTATACATACAAAAGATTTAGTTAAGCAATATCACAACCGAACTGTAGTGAATGAAGTTTCCATTAACGTAAACCAAGGTGAAATTGTAGGTTTATTGGGTCCAAATGGAGCCGGAAAAACTACTACATTTTATATGGTTGTAGGTTTGATTAGACCCGACAAAGGAAATGTTTACCTCAATGATCAAAATATCACCTCCCTGCCAATGTATAAAAGAGCACAAATGGGGATTGGTTATTTGCCACAAGAAGCTTCTATTTTTCGTAAATTAACTGTTGAAGATAATATTATGGCTGTTTTGGAAATGACAAAACTCTCCAAAATAGAAAGGAAGCATAAAATGGAAGAATTATTGAATGAATTTAGACTTACACACGTAAGAAAAAACAACGGCGATTCTTTAAGTGGTGGAGAAAGAAGAAGAACAGAAATTGCAAGGGCATTAGCTGTAAACCCTAGTTTTATTTTATTGGATGAGCCTTTTGCTGGCGTTGACCCAATTGCCGTAGAAGATATTCAAACCGTGGTAGCCCGTTTAAAACATAAAAATATTGGAATCCTAATTACCGACCATAATGTAAATGAAACCCTATCTATTTGCGATAGAGCATATTTGCTAATAGATGGAAAAATCTTTAAACACGGAACCGCAGAAGAATTGGCAGAAGACGAACAAGTTCGGAGACTTTACCTTGGACGAAATTTCGAACTCAAGCGTAAAGATTATCTCCATGAAGAAGCTAAAAAAATGGATAACCTTTGATTCACAATTTTAAAAATTCTTAAATCGGTTCGGTCTTCACTTTTTTAAAAATAGGTTTTTACATATTTAAAAAAGTAAAAGTTTTGGCTTATATTTATTAATAATGAAATTATTAAGTCCTGCAATATCACAATTAGCCCGAAACAGAATGTGGAGGGTTGAAGCTTGGATGAAAAATCCAATGAATGCCCAGCGTGAAGTTTTGCAGGATATAGTTACATCAGCTCAATACACAGAATTTGGCCGTAAATATGATTTTTCATCGCTTTATAATATCAAATCATTTAAGAAAGCTGTTCCTATTCACGATTATAATGACCTTAAGCCATATATCCAACGCATTATGGATGGCGAACAAAACGTATTGTGGAATACCCCGGTAAATTGGTTTGCCAAAAGTAGTGGCACAACTTCTGATAAATCTAAATTTATCCCTATTACAGATGAATGTTTAGAAGAATGCCACTTCAAAGCTGCTAAAGATGTATTGTCGTTGTATTATACATTCAATCCAATGTCAGATTTACTAACAGGGAAAGGACTAGTTATTGGCGGTAGCCATACGGTAAATCAAATGAACGAAGCGTCGCATTTTGGCGATTTAAGTGCAGTTTTGATGCAAAATACGCCGTTTTGGGGTAGTTGGATGCGAACTCCAGAATTAAGCATCGCTCTTATGGACGAATGGGAAAGTAAAATTGAAAAACTGGCTCAATCTACAATTTTAGAAAATGTTACTTCAATTTCGGGTGTACCAACATGGACCTTAGTATTATTCAAGCGAATTTTAGCCATTACTGGCAAAAAGAATATTTCAGAAGTTTGGCCAAACTTAGAATTATTTATACATGGTGGCGTTTCTTTTGTTCCATATCGCGAACAATTTGAAAAAATTATCGGCAAAACTATACATTACGTTGAAATTTATAATGCTAGTGAAGGTTTTTTTGCCGCCCAAGACGATCCTTTAGCTAATGGGATGTTGCTTTTTCCTGATCATGGTATTTTTATGGAATTTATGCCAATGGAAGAATATGGAAAACCTGACCCACAAACCATTGGTTTAGATCAGGTAGAAATTGGTAAAAACTATGCTTTGGTAATTAGTACAAATAGTGGTTTGTGGAGATATTTATTGGGAGATACCGTTCAATTTACATCCTTACAACCCTTTAGAATAAAAGTTAGCGGCAGGGTTAAACATTTTATCAATGCATTTGGAGAAGAGTTGATTATTGAAAATAGTGATTGTGCAATTGCAAAAGCCTGTGAAATTTTTGAAATTGTGGTTGTAGATTATACAGCTGCACCAATCTTTTTTGATGAACTTGAAAATGGTGCACATGAATGGCTTATTGAATTTGAAAAAAATCCTGAAAACCTTGAACAATTTACCATTGCATTAGACGCTGCTTTACAATCGCTTAACAGTGATTATGAAGCAAAACGTTATAAAAATATTGCCCTCAGATTACCAGTGGTTCATATTGTTCCTAAAGATACTTTCAACAATTGGCTAAGATCTAAAGGTAAACTTGGTGGCCAACACAAAATACCCAGATTAAGCAACGATAGAAAAATTTTAGAGGAAATTCTTCAAATGATAGCGAATGAAAATCATTGACCTGTTAAAACGATACAAGCCTGTTCACTGGTTATATAATATCTTTAACGCCAAACAGTTGAAGCACAATAGTATCGCATATCAACAATTTGATCTGGATAAACCATTATTCAGTTCTATTTCCAGTAAAGATTTCCCCGATAAAACTTCTAAAGCTTGGCTTGATCTTGAAAACTCTAATGAATTGGTTGAAAATACAATTGGATTTAAAAAATTTCCAACCGATATACAGATTGAATTAAAAAACTGGTCGGACAATGGTTTTTTGATATGGAAGCAGTTTTTCAATGAAAAAGAAATTGATGCCATAAATAAAGAGGTAGAAGCAATTGAAGCTTCTGGCAACGTAAAAGTTACCCACGATAACAAATTGCCTTTTCTGAACAAACAATCTTTATTGATTAAAAATATTTCTGAAAACAAAACACTATTAGAGCTTCTCGGATTTATATTGGGGAAAGAAGTAATACCATTTCAAACATTAAACTTCATAAAAGGAAGCGGCCAAAGAGCTCATTCAGACAGTATTCACATGACAACCTTCCCACTAGGTTACTTAATAGCTGTTTGGGTTGCTTTAGAAGATATTGACCCCGAAAGTGGCCCATTGTTTTATTATCCCGGATCGCATCAACTTCCCTATCTATTAAATAATGATTTTGGAAATATCAGCAATGCATGGATGTTGGGCAACAAAAAATATAGCGATTATGAAGATGTGATTGAAGATTTGATTAACAAAAAAATGATGAAACCAAAGATTTTTCTGCCTAAAAAAGGAGATATACTAGTTTGGCATGCAAATTTACTCCATGGTGGTTTGCCAATTATCAATTCGGCATGCACAAGAAAAAGTATGGTAATACATTATTATGCAAAAGACGTAATAAAGTACCATGAAATTACAGAGCGACCATCCTTGCTTTAAGCACTATTTGTTTTGTTTAAGCTCATTTTACCGATTTTACGGTGATTTTACAAAACTTATCCTTTATTTTGCAGCTATAATATTTCCAAGATGAAATTGTTACAAGGAAAAGTTGCTATAATTACAGGTGCTGCCCGTGGTATTGGTGAGGCTATTGCCTTAAAATTTGCTGAACAAGGAGCTAATGTTGCTTTTACATACATTAGCAACAGCAGCACAGAAAAAGCGTTGGCATTACAAGAAAAACTTACCGCTATGGGAGTTAGTGCAAAAGCGTATCAAAGTAATGCAGCTGATTTTGCACAATGCGAACAATTTATACAATCTGTTACTACAGATTTTGGTGGAATCGATATCTGCGTTAACAATGCAGGAATTTCCAAAGATAATTTATTGCTTCGTTTAACAGCGGAGCAGTGGGATGATGTGATGGACGTGAACTTGAAAAGTGTTTTCAATATGTCAAAACTGGTTATCCGTTCTATGATGAAAGCCAGAAAAGGTTCGATAATTAATATGAGTTCTATAATAGGTATCCGTGGAAATGCCGGACAATCTAGTTATGCTGCCAGCAAAGCGGGAATCATTGGTTTTACAAAATCTATAGCCCTTGAATTGGGAAGTCGTAATGTACGTTGCAATGCAATTGCTCCAGGATTTATTGAAACCGATATGACACATTACCTTAAAGAAGGTGAAGCGGCTAAATCTTTCTTAGAAAAAATTCCATTAGGAAG
>CAMBYC010000158.1 GCA_945871875.1 Sphingobacterium thalpophilum | reverse complement strand
ACTGCCATCAGTTCAAATGCACTTACACAAAATCATTCCAATGGGTGCCGGATTGGGCGGGGGCTCCGCTGATGGAAGTTTTGTATTAACCCATCTTAACAATTATTTTAATTTAGGATTATCTCAAAACGAATTGTTGTCTTTTGCTTCACAATTGGGTAGCGATTGTCCGTTTTTTATCCTCAATACCCCTTGTTTTGCAGAAGGAAGAGGAGAAATATTATCTCCCTTAAGTTTAAACTTATCAGGGTATTGGTTAACAATCATACATCCAGGTATTCACATATCTACAGCAAAAGCATTTAATGGAATTGTTCCCAAACCAGCCCCATTAAATCTCAAAGAAAAAATTTTATCCCCAATAGAAACTTGGAAGGATTGGCTTAGGAACGATTTTGAAACCACTATTTTCAAATTACATCCCGAAATAGCCGATATCAAAGATTCTCTTTACCAATCTGGAGCGGTTTATGCATCAATGTCTGGCAGCGGCTCTGCGGTTTATGGGATTTTTAGGGAGAAAGCAGATTTAGTGTTTCCGGAGCAATACGTTGTTATGAATTATGAATTATAAATTATAAATCGTTTTTAGATAGAAATAAATGGCAACAATTATATGTTCAAATTTACATTTTAAAATATAATATTGAATTTGCTCTAACATTAATAACTTCTACCCCCTATTTTAACTCATAACTCATAACTCATAACTCATAACTCATAACTCATAACTCATAACTCATAACTCATACCATGACTCAATATTTCATCAATCTAGAAGAAAAATACGGTGCCCACAATTACCATCCACTGCCGGTAGTTTTAAACCGTGGACAAGGTGTTCATCTATGGGATGTTGAAGGCAAGCATTATTATGATTTTTTAAGTGGTTATTCTGCTGTAAACCAAGGACATTGCCACCCCGCAATTGTACAAACTTTGGTAGATCAAGTTCAATCTTTAACCCTTACTTCTCGGGCTTTTTACAATGACCAACTGGGTGAATATGAAAAATTTATAACGCAGTTTTTTGGTTACGATAAAGTGCTACCAATGAATACTGGCGTTGAAGCTGTGGAAACAGCTTTGAAATTGGCTAGACGATGGGGTTATGCAGTTAAAGGAATTCCAGAAAATCAAGCAAAAATTATTGTTTGTGCAGATAATTTCCACGGAAGAACCAGCACGGTAATTTCATTTAGTACCGACAGTTCATCGTATAAAGATTTTGGTCCATATATGCCTGGTTTTGTAATTGTACCTTACAATGATATTTTAGGTTTGAATGAAGCCTTAAAAGATCCAACGGTTGCGGGTTTTTTAATAGAACCCATCCAAGGGGAAGCGGGTGTAGTTGTTCCAGAAGATGGATTTCTTGCTGCCGCGAAACAAAGTTGCAATGATTCAAATGTATTGTTTTTGGCAGATGAAATCCAAACGGGATTGTGTAGAACCGGTAAAATGTTGGCTTGCGATCACGAGAATGTTCGTCCAGATATTTTAATTCTTGGAAAAGCATTGAGTGGCGGCATGTTGCCCGTTTCAGCAGTATTGGCGGATGATGAAATCATGTTAACAATTCACCCGGGAGAACATGGTTCTACCTATGGTGGAAATCCCTTAGCTTGCAAAGTGGCAATTGCATCTTTGAGTGTATTAAAAGATGAAAAAATGGCTGAAAATGCTTTAGCTATGGGAGAAGTATTTAGAAAAGGAATTCGAACCATTCAATCTCCTTTGGTTAGATTGGTTCGAGGAAAAGGATTGATGAACGCCATTGAAATCAATCATCCCAATCCGAATGCTGCTTGGGAATTGTGTATTGAAATGATGAACAACGGTTTGCTTGCAAAGCCAACACACGGCGATAAAATCAGATTTACACCACCTTTGCTCATTAATATTGAACAAATGGAAGAATCAATTGAGATTATTCACAAAAGCCTGTCAATGATTTCGTAAATTCGCACCGCAATAGAAAAAATAATGAGCGAAGAAAAATCACTGAATTTCCTTGAGGAAATCATAGAAGAAGACTTGAAAAGTGGCAAACATGTTAGTATCCATACCCGTTTCCCTCCGGAACCTAATGGATATTTACACATCGGGCATGCAAAAAGCATTTGTTTAAACTTCGGTTTAGCACTTAAATATGGTGGCAAAACCAATTTACGTTTTGATGATACCAACCCGGTTAAAGAAGATACAGAATATGTAGATGCCATTCAAAAAGATGTGCAATGGCTTGGCTTTCAATGGGACAATCTGTATTATGCCTCTGATTATTTCCCTAAATTGTATGCATTAGCCACCAAACTTATTGAAAAAGGGTTGGCTTATGTAGACGATTCTACTCCTGAAGCAATTGCTCAAGCCAAAGGAACGCCAACAGAACCTGGAAAACCTACTGTTTATAGAAACCGTTCTATTGAAGAAAATCTTGAATTGTTTACAGCCATGAAAGCCGGACAATTTAAAGATGGTGAAAAAGTTTTGCGTGCTAAAATAGACCTCGCATCTCCCAACATGCACATGCGTGACCCCATCATCTACAGAATAAAACACGCTCATCACCACAGAACAGGCAACGAATGGTGTATTTATCCAATGTATGATTTTGCTCATGGACAATCTGATTCTATTGAAAACATTACCCATTCGGTTTGTACCTTAGAATTTGAAATGCACAAGCCGCTTTACAATTGGTTTATAGAACAATTGGAGATGTTTCCTTCCAAACAATTTGAATTTGCTCGGCTAAACTTGAATTATACGGTAATGAGCAAACGCAAACTCTTGCAATTGGTGCAAGATGGTATTGTAGATGGTTGGGATGATCCTAGGATGCCTACAATTTCGGGATTAAGAAGAAGAGGATTTACTCCGGCTTCAATAAGAAATTTCTGTGAGCGCATAGGTATCCAACGTAGAGAAAATATTATAGATGCAGGGTTGTTGGAGTTCTGCGTTCGCGAAGACCTTAACAAAACCGCATTAAGAAGAATGGCGGTATTAGATCCCATCAAATTAACAATTCTCAATTATCCGGAAGGTGAAACCGAAACCTTAATGGGTGAAAACAATCCAGAAGCTGAAAACCACGGAGGCATGCGCGAGTTGCCATTTGGAAAAACATTATGGATTGAGCGAGAAGATTTCATGGAAGTACCGGCAAAGAAATGGTTTAGACTCGCACCCGGAGCGATGGTTCGTTTAAAAAGTGCATATATCGTTAAATGTGAAGCTTTCATCAAAAATGAAGAAGGCAATGTTACCGAAATTCATTGTACTTATATTCCAGAAAGCAAAAGTGGAAGCGATACATCTGGCATCAATGTAAAAGGCACCATCCATTGGGTTTCTGCACAACACGCCATCAAAGCGGAAGTTCGTTTATATGATAGATTGTTTAAAGTAGAAGCACCTGCCAATGAAGATGATTTTACACAATTCATCAATCCCGAATCCTTACAAATTATTTCTGAAGCATACCTTGAACCATCTTTGCATGAAGCAGTTCCAGGCGATAGCTTTCAGTTTATCCGCAAAGGATATTTTTCATTAGACAGCAAGCATTCTACACCAGAGAAAAAAATATTCAATCGTACGGTTACCTTAAAAGATGCTTGGGCAAAAATGGGGTAAGAATTTATAATTTGTAAAAACATCAAAACGGTTCAATTGATAATTGAGCTTGGGGTATCAATAAATAGCCCCTAACTTCAGCTTGGGGTTTCTTTCAATAGCCCCTAGCTTCAGCTAGGGGTATATATGTTTTTGAAATGGCTTTAGCCATAACATATTGATGAGAAAGTATTTTTTCTAAGTTAATCAATATCTATTAGGATCAATTATTATTTAGATGAATATTATTGCTAAAGCCAATTATCTTTTATTGATTTATCCCCATCTAAAGTTGGAGGCTATTGAATAAAAAATCTTTATCAATTTTAATAGATTTTATTTAATGAACATTTTTTCTATTTCAATATGTTAAACTAACAATTTGAATTTTTTTAAAGCAAATTACGAATTAGAAGTAAAAAGCAAATTTTGTGGCTAAAGCCAATTCAAAATAACCATATACCCCTAGCTAAAGCTAGGGGCTATTGAAAAAAACATCACTGATTTTTAAAATGTTTAAATTATTTAAAACATTTTCATTTCTTAATGAGATTATTGCTTTTCAATAGTAATCTGTTGTAGTAATGGGATTTTTCAATAGCCTATTGCTTTAAATGTGGGGGTATTTATAATTATTCTGTCTAAAGCAAATTGCATTTAATTCACTTTCCCCCATCTGAAGCTAGGGGCTATTGAAAAAACAATCACTAATTTTTAAAATGTTTAAATTATTTAAACCATTTTCATTTCTCAAGGTGATTTCTGCTTAATTCTATAGTAATTTGATATCGATATTAATTTTATCAATTGTAACTAGCTTTAGATATGGGTATATATAATTATTAAGGCTAAATCAAATTGTGTTCAATTCAATAGCCCCTAGCTTCAGCTAGGGGTCTACAAATGTTTTTGAAATGGCTTTAGCCAAAAATAAAATGATAAAAAAGTGTTTTTCACTATTAAACCCAAAGAAATAAAACATGAATTTAATAGAAAAAACACATAGAGAGATTATAGATTAATTATAATTTCCATTTTTAAGTTTTTCATTTTTAAAATCAATTAATTGTATAATGTCATTATTGAAAGTATACATTCACCTTGTTTGGAGTACAAAAAATAGAATCCAATTTCTAGAAACAAAAGAGCTTAGGCAAAAGGTTTGGGAACATATTAAGGAAAATGCTAAGAAAAAAGAGATTTTCGTAGACAATGTAAATGGATATTCAGACCATTGCCATTGTTTAGTATCACTTAAAGGAGATCAAAGTATTCAAAAAGTGATACAATTGATTAAAGGAGAGTCATCATTTTGGATTAATAAGAATAATCTTACAGCTCATAAATTTGAATGGCAGGATGAGTATTTAGCACTTTCGGTTTCAGAATCAATGTTGGAAATTGTTAGAAACTATATTAATAACCAAGAAGAGCATCATAGCAAAAAAACGTTTCAACAAGAATATATGGAATTACTCAAAAAATTTGGATTAGAATAAATAAATAAAAAATTTATGGCTAAAGCTAATTGTCTTTAATCCACATACCCCCATCTGAAGATGGGGGCTATTGATAGAACCTTTCCCGATTTTTGTAATGTATATATTATTTAAACCATTTTCATTTCTAAAGGGGATTATTACTTTATTCAAATGCAATTTTATATATAGCTTGTTTAATTCAATTACTCCTAGATTCATATAGGGATAATTATATTTTTTTGTTGGCTAGCCAATTGTCATAAATTCAATAGCCCCTAGCTTCAGCTAGGGGTTCTAAATTATTTTTGAAATGGCTTTAGCCAAAAATCAAACTATTCCCCCTTCACAACTTTTGCACTCCTTGAATTTGATGACATTAATGCAACCACCATCAACGCTATTGAAGAAAACAACATCAAATACAATCCCGTTTCTTTTGTTGGACAAATTCCTCGGTAACACGCTGCATACAAAATATAATTGCGAATGGCATAAGCCAAATTCAACGAAACCAAAAAGATATTCAACCGCTTCAAAAACAATTTTGGTACCAATTGACAAACCAAACTGATGATTGCCACCGTTATTAAAAACTTTGCCGGCTTTCCGTATTTATTTACTGCAGAATAAAATCCTGTAAAATATTCTTTTATATCAGGATAATATGCCCATGGCATGAAACAAGATACAATCAACATCACAACGGCAGTAATTCCTAAAACACGCGTAAAAATCACCATATTTAGAGTAGTTTTTTAGACATAAAAAAAGGGCAATTTTACAATTACCCTTAGAAACTTAACGTAAACCAAATCAAATTGTTCAATTTGAAATGTTTAAAACTATTATGAGGTTCCGAGCGGATTCGAACCGCTGTAGAAGCTTTTGCAGAGCTCTGCCTAGCCACTCGGCCACAGAACCTTTTTGGTTGGATGCAAATGTAATAAATTAAGCTAACTTTGCACCACTCTATTCCAATGATTTTTTAAAATAAATTCAAATCCCCCAATATTTAAAGATGAATCCTATTGAAGCGTCTGAATTGATTGTTAACAA
>CAMBYC010000157.1 GCA_945871875.1 Sphingobacterium thalpophilum | reverse complement strand
GAATATTATGTTCGCCACCCTGATGTAAAAGAAGTGCTCAATATTTGGGATAGGGTAGTTAAAGCAGCCGAAGGTGCAGCCCTTGGCACAGAAACAACTATGAAATATGAAGTGATTACTGGCTTATACAATTTGCTTCCCAACCAACCTTTGGGAATGGCTATGTACAACAATTTAAAAAAGGTTGGTGGAATTAAATACGATGCTAAAGAAACCCTATTTGCAGAAAAGATTCAATCCAGTTTTGGATATCCTGCTCCTCCAATAATACGTTCTGAATCAGTTACACCATTTGCAATGGGGTTCTATTCTGCGTCAACCGATGTTGGAGATATTAGTTGGCAGGTTCCAACTGTTGGTTTAGGGGTTGCAACTTGGGTGCCTGGAACATCAGCCCATAGCTGGCAAGCTGTTGCTACCAATGGAATGAGCATCGGTTTTAAAGCAATGATAAATGCAGCTAAAACCATTGCTATGACTGCCTTAGATTTATACACAAATCCTGCGTTAATTGAAGCTGCAAAAGCAGATTGGCTGAAACGCAAAGGAGATTTTCAATACAAAACTTTGGTTGGTGATAGAAAACCACCTTTGGACTACAGGAAATAATTGTTAATTGTTAAGGGTTAATTGTTAAGGGTTAATTATTAAGGGTTAAGGGTTAAGGGTTAATTGTTAAGGGTTAATTGTTAAGGGTTTGGACAACAATTTGCTAAATTTTGCCTTGATTAATTGACCCTTAACCCTTAACCCTTAACCCTTAACCATTGACCCTAAACCCTTAACAATTAACAATTATTTTAGTACTTTGTATTGCATAATACTAAATATTTTGTATATTTGTTTTAAATAGCGAATCTAGCCACTTGGTTTTTGGTTTGCTACACAAAACAAATATCAAAATGTAAGTTTATGAATATTGAAAACACACAAAGCCAGATGAAAAAAGGGATTCTGGAATTTTGTATTCTTTCCATCATCCGGCGCAGCGAAGCGTATCCTAGTGATATTATCGAAGAAATGAAAAAATCTGGATTAACCCTTTTAGAAGGTACCCTATACCCTCTACTTACCCGTTTAAAAAATGCTGAATTTCTAAGTTACCGTTGGGTTGAAAGCTCTGAAGGTCCACCTCGTAAATATTTCTCTTTAACAGAAAAAGGTGAATCCTTTTACCAACAATTGTTTCAAACTTGGAATGAACTTAGTGTAGGTGTTCATAATATCATTAACGAAACACCAATCAATTAAAAAACAAATCTATTATCTAAAACATCATACTATTAACAATGAAAAAAGTCATAAATATAAATTTCCAAGGTAGAATAATTCCAATAGAAGAATCGGCTTATGAAATTTTGATACAATATACAACAAGCCTTAAAAATCATTTTTACAATGAAGAAGGTAAAGATGAAATCATCAACGACATTGAAAACCGAATTGCTGAATTGCTTTCGTTAGAATTGAAAAAAAACTTTAAAGGATGTATTACAGACGATTCATTAGAAGCAATCATCAAAAATATTGGTCGCCCAGAAGACTTTGATGAAGATTTTGACGATAACAAATCTTCGCAAACTGCTTCTGGTTCAGGAGATTCGAATACTACAAGAGAGCCTCGCGGAAACATATTTCGCAATGCAGACGACAAAGTATTGGGAGGTGTTTGTAGCGGATTGGCGTATTATATTAACATTGACCCAACCCTTGTGCGTATTCTCTTTGCCATTATAACATTTGGTGGATTTGGTTCTGGAGTTTTATTGTACATTATTTTGTGGATGGTTTTGCCGATTAAAGGGTTAAAAGCCAATTACCGTAAAAGGTTGTATAGAAATCCAGATTCTAAAGTTCTTGGAGGTGTTGCAGCAGGCATTGCATCTTACTTTAACACAGCCATTTGGATTCCGAGGTTGGTATTTGCTTTGCCATTAATAGTAAGTTTGTTTGAGAATATTTTTGGAAATTGGGACAATCATAAATTATTTTCATTGATATCAGGAGGAGCTGGTGGTACATTAACTTTAATCTACTTCATATTGTGGGCAGTAGTACCAGAAGCCAAAACGGCTTCTGAAAAACTTGAAATGAGGGGTGAAAAAGTAGATTTGAATACCATAAAGCAAACCATTCAAGAGGAAATGCAGGGTTTTAAAGGTAAAGCTTCTCAATTTAGTGAAGAAGTCAGAGATCGTGCTAAAAATTTGGGAAAAGATTTCTCTAATGCCAGTCAAACTGCTGGTGAAAGAACAAGTGCGTTTGCAAATGAAGTTAAACCTGCAGCTAAAAGTTTGGGATCGAGATTGTTACATATAATTGGTGTATTGTTTAAAGTGTTTTTTCTTTTTATCGGTGGAATCCTTGTATTTGCTATATTAATCAGTTTGATTGGTATTTTATTTTCCGGAATTAGCTTGATGGGATTGAAAGATTTTATTCTAACAGGTTTCTGGCAAAATTTGGTAGCCTTCAATACTTTAGGATTTTTAATAGGTGTGCCAATTGTCGCCATTTTGTTTTGGTTGATTAAAAGACTCCTCGGTATACAATCTAAATACAAATTCTTCGGTTATTTTTTTGGAGGTTTGTTTTTTATAGGGTTGATTAGTTTCTTGGTTTTGGCGAATATGATTGCTCGTGATTTTAGAACCAAAGAAGTTTTAACAGAAGATATAACTTTGAAAACACCAAGCAATAACAAGCTTGAATTGCAATTAAGCGAAACCAATACAAAATTTTATAATGATTTCTGGTTCAAATTTGACGAAGACGAAGATGGTAAAGGGTTTCCTTTGCTTAGTGAAAATGGAGACAGCTTATTATTGAATTTTGCAACAAAAATCAGAATAGTTCCTTCAAAAGATTCTCTATATCATGCACATATTTCAAAATCAGCTAGAGGGTATACACATGCAGCTGCAATGCAAACTGCTCAATTAATAGATCTTCCGCTTAACCAACAAGATTCAATTTTATTTATACCCAAAGGATTTCCAATAACAAAACAATCCAAATTCAGAAACCAAAAATTCTTGCTTGTAATTGAAGTACCTATCGGGAAACAAATCCGAATTGGTTCTGGTGCTAGAAATTTTACATTATTTATTTCGATATTTAATTTTAATAATTACGATGATAGTTTTGGTGATGAATATTTTAAAGAACCAGAAACTTGGTATATCATGACGCCAGAAGGTCCAAAACCTGTTGAACCTCAAATAGATGTAGATAAAACTTCTGGTTCAAATATTTAGTAACAAACAAAGAGAAATTTTTCTTGCAAAACTTTAATAATTAAAAATACTTTAATACTGTTTATACCATTGCCTTAATGCTTACTTTTGCAAACTGAATCATAAAATTATGAAGTCAACTCCATTTACTTCGAAACATATTGCTTTGGGTGCTAAAATGGCAGAATTTGCTGGATATAATATGCCAATTTCTTATACTGGAATCAATGATGAACACCAGGCTGTAAGAAAAAGCGCCGGAATTTTTGATGTAAGTCACATGGGTGAGTTTATCTTAAAAGGTCCGCTTGCCTTGGACTTAATTCAGCGTGTTACAACAAATGATGCTTCAAAACTTACCAATGGCAAAGCACAATACAGTTGCTTGACCAATGAGAACGGCGGAATTGTAGATGATTTGCTGGTGTATTGCGTGGAAGTGAATAAAGTATATATGTTGGTTGTAAATGCTTCTAACATAGAAAAAGATTGGGATTGGGTGGTAAAGCACAATAACCAAGGTGTAGAAATGCATAATATTTCAGACAGAACTTGTTTGTTGGCAATTCAAGGACCAAAAGCAACACAAATTTTGCAACCGTTAACGGAGATGGACATATTGAATTTGCCTTATTATAGTTTTGTAAAAGGTGTTTTTGCGGGTGTTGAGAATGTTTTGGTTAGTGCTACAGGATATACAGGTTCAGGCGGTGTAGAAATATATTTTGATAATGTAGGAGCTAATGCTGAGATAATTTGGGATGCCATAATGGAAACAGGAAAAGATAAAGGTTTGCAACCAATTGGTTTGGGTGCTAGAGATACACTTCGTTTAGAAATGGGTTATTGTTTATACGGAAATGATATTGATGATTTTTCTACACCCTTAGAAGCAGGTTTAGGATGGATAACAAAGTTTACCAAATCTTTTACAGCTAGTGAATATCTCCAAAAACAGAAACAAAATAAGCCTGAGAAGCAATTGGTTGGCTTTGAAATGGTAGATAAAGGAATACCACGTCATCACTACAAAATTAGAGATGTTGAGGGTAATTTAATTGGAAATGTTACTTCAGGAACTCAAGCACCATCTTTAAATAAAGGGATTGGCATGGGATATGTTTTGCGTGAATATGCTACTTTAGAATCATTAATCTATATTGAAGTAAGAGATAAATTGGTAAAAGCGAAAGTTGTAAAATTTCCATTTGCTTAATTTATTGAATAAATTAAATATTTTAAATTAGCTTTTCAAATTATACATTGTTTTTTTTACGGTAAATTGTATGAAACGGATTCATCTAACTACATTTATTAAAGCTCCAATTGCTCGGGTTTTTGACCTTAGCAGGAGCATCAGTTTGCATAAGCTTTCAATGCAACACACTAAAGAAAATGCAATTAGCGGAATAACATCCGGTTTATTACAAAAAGATGATAGTGTTACTTGGGAATCCATGCATCTCGGAAAAAAGAGAATAATGGTGATGAAAATCACGGAAATGGAATCACCTTCAATGTTTGTTGAAGAGCAAACAGATGGAGAGTTTAAATCTTTTAAACATCTACATTTTTTTAAAACCGTTGAAAATGGTACCATACTTATTGATTATATTGACTATCAAACCAATTTAGGCATTATTGGAGTTGTTTTAGAAAAACTAATGTTAGAGAATTACATCAAGAACTTATTTTTAAAAAGAAATGAGTTTATAAAAAAATATGCTGAAACAGATTTGTGGAAAGCACTAATAGCATAAACATTTTAACAAAAATGCATTCTAAACCCAGTTTATATACTTGTTTATCACCAGCTTTATTGAATCTATATGATATTTCTGATAGTATTGTTGTGATAATTGATGTTTTGAGGGCAACATCAACAATAGCAACTGCACTTTTTAATGGGGCAACTGCAATTATTCCAGTAGATTCTGTAGCACTTTGTATTGAATTGGGAAAAACACTAAATGGAATAACCGCCGGCGAACGCGACGGAAAAGTTGCTAATGGATTGGCTTATGGCAATTCTCCTTTTGAATATCCAAGAGAATTTATACAAGATAAACTGCTCATACTTACAACCACAAACGGAACCAAACTCTTACACATGGCTCTTGAAAAAGATGCTAAAGAAATTATAACTGGTTCATTTCCAAATATTTCTGCGGTTTGCGATTTTCTTCTGAAAAAAAATAAAAATGTTATTCTTGGTTGTTCTGCTTGGAAAGATAGAATAAATATTGAAGATACCCTCTTTGCTGGTGCTGTTATTGACCGTGTAAAAGATGCTTTTGAAATCAATTGCGATAGTAGCCATTTGGCACACCGACTAGCTTTATCTGCTGAAAACAATTACTTCGATTACCTAAAAAACAATAACGCTTCTCACTACAAACGCTTATCGGGCTATGGCTTAGAAAAAGATATCCGATACTGCTTAACTCCTGATCTTGCTAATGTTTTACCTGAATATAAAAACGGAAAATTGGTTATTGAAAAAAACTAATCCAACACCAATATTCTTTTGAGCAAACAGCTCTTTAATACAATAAGTTTTAGCTGAAAATTATTTTTAGGAAGAATTTATCTTACATTATATTATATTTTTCTGGGTACAATCCCGAATTTTCTTATATTTTTATTCCATTAATACTTTTAATATGCGGATATTCTTTGTTTTATTTACCCTCTTTTTCAGTTTGTCGTCAGTTTCAGCCCAAAATAAGAAAAAATTAGAAGTACAAACTGCCCCTCAGCCAGATTTTACAGACTATTTTAAATCTTTACAATGGAGAAACATTGGCCCTTTCCGAGGTGGAAGATCTGTAACTTCTAGCGGAGTTAAAGGGAACGATCAAATTTATTATATGGGAACCACTGGTGGTGGTGTTTGGAAAACCATTAACGCCGGTCAATCTTGGTTCAACATCTCCGATGGTTTTTTTACCACAGGTTC
>CAMBYC010000156.1 GCA_945871875.1 Sphingobacterium thalpophilum | reverse complement strand
ATGCAAATGTAATAAATTAAGCTAACTTTGCACCACTCTATTCCAATGATTTTTTAAAATAAATTCAAATCCCCCAATATTTAAAGATGAATCCTATTGAAGCGTCTGAATTGATTGTTAACAACCGTGGGGCTGTTTATCACCTTAACCTTCGCCCAGAGGAACTTGCCAACACCGTTATTACCGTTGGAGACCCAGGTAGAGTGAAAGAAGTTAGCAAATATTTTGACCATATTGAGGTTAAACAAGAACACCGCGAATTCATCACACATACAGGTTATATCGGTAAAAAAAGAATCTCCGTTGTATCCACTGGCATTGGTCCTGATAATATTGATATCGTTATTAATGAACTTGACGCATTGGTAAATGTTGACTTCAACTCCAGATTGGTGAAAAACCAATTGACAAGTTTACATATATTTCGCTTGGGCACTTCCGGATCTTTGCAAGATGATATTCCTGTGGATGGTTTGGTTGCTGGCACCCACGGTATTGGCTTGGACAATCTATTGCACTTCTATCAAACCCAAAATACCTCAGAAGAAGCTCAACTTCTTCACACTTTCATCTCTCAAACCAATATCAATCAACCTTTTTCTGCACCCTATATCGCAGCTGCTTCTCCCCTATTGTTGTCGCATTTTGATAAACCTTTCCATCGTGGAATAACCGTTACCTGTCCGGGCTTTTATGCCCCACAAGGTAGAATGGTTAGGTTGCCATTGGCAAAACCAGACTTGGTTGATTTGTTGCAACAATTCAAATATGAGGAGCATCGCATTGCAAATTTTGAAATGGAAACATCTGCCATTTATGGATTGGGAAAATTGGCTGGGCACGAATGCTTATCGCTCAATGTTATTGTTGCCAACAGAATTCGCAAACAATTTTCTGCTGATGCTGCTGCAGCAGTGGAAAACTTATTGAGCACTAGTCTTGAAATTATTGAAAAAATATAAAACTATTATCTAATGGAAATTACCTTTTACAAATACCAAGGCACCGGAAATGATTTCATCATTATTGACGGAAGAAACCTCGATTACAATTTCACAGCACATCAAATTGAATTGTTGTGCCACCGCAGGTTTGGCATTGGAGCTGATGGATTTATGATTTTAATATCTGCACATGGATACGATTTTGAAATGCAATATTTCAATGCAGACGGTAAACCCGGCAGCATGTGCGGCAATGGTGGACGATGTATTGTACAATTTGCAATAGATCTTGGAATCTGCAAAGATTCTATAAGATTTGTTGCGGTGGATGGATTACATCTTGCAGAACAAGATGAAAAGGGAAGAATTAGATTAAAAATGTCTGACGTGCATGAAGTGCACAGCGAATCAGGTGATTTTATTTTAGATACTGGTTCCCCTCATTATGTAAAGTTTGTTAATGATTTGGATGATCTCGATGTTACTAAAGAAGGAAAACACATTAGAAACAGTCCAAAATTCAATGTCAATGGCATTAATGTGAATTTTGTGCATATACTTAACGACCATTCCATTTATGTTAGAACTTATGAGCGTGGTGTTGAAGATGAAACTTGGAGTTGTGGCACTGGTGTTACGGCGTCTTCCTTAATGGCAGCACACAATGAATCTGGCTTCAACGAAGTAGATGTTCAAACCCTTGGTGGAAAATTAACTGTTGAATTTGAACGTGTTGATGAAAAAACATACAACAACATCTGGTTGATTGGTCCGGCTACTTATGTATTTAAAGGAATTATCAAAACGGAAGATTTGGGTTAAACCAATTACAAATACTTTTTAAAATTAATTTAATCGAAAAATAATGTAATTAAGCATTCTGAAACCTTAATCCCATTACTTTTGCGACTTAAACCCGATACATGATTCAACTGTTTAAAAATATTGAAGGCGTAACCACATCCGTTGAAAAACCGGAAAACTGTACATGGGTAAATATTTTACCTCCCTTCAAGCAGGAAGAGTTTACTGAAATTGCAGACAAGTTGGATATTCCGATTGAGTTTTTGCAAGATTCGCTCGACATTGATGAGCGTTCAAGGTTTGAGGAGTTTGACAATGTGAAGCTTATTGTTATTAAAACCCCAACAGAAAACAATTCGTTTAACGATAGCGATGCCTATTATATCACCATTCCGATTTGTATCATTTTAACGCACCATCAAATTGTAACGGTAAACTCATTTGAGAATGGTGCCATCAAGAAGTTTCTGAATACTTTCCAAAACCGTCATCCAGACAAAAGAAACATGATGGTATTAAAGATATTTGAGAAAATGACGCAGACCTTTATCGAATATTTGAAAGAAATCAATCACCGTAGAAATACTTTAGAACAACGTTTGTATGAAGCCAACAGAAATGAAGAGTTGTTTGAGTTGATGCGTATACAAAAAAGCTTGGTGTATTTGGTAACAGCATTGCGTTCTAACGAGTTGTTGCTCATCAAGTTAGACCGCACCAATATGCTGTCTTTGAATGAAGAAGAAAAAGAGTTTCTAGGAGATATGATTGTAGATATTTCGCAGGCATTGGAAATGGCGAATATTTACACCAATATATTAAGTTCTACATTAGATGCCTTTGCAAGCATCATTGCCAACAACCAGAATGTGGTATTAAAAAGATTAGCAGCCATCACCATTATTTTACAGTTTCCGGTATTGGTAGCGAGTGTATATGGCATGAATGTGCCCATTCCCTTTCAAGACCAGCAACATGCATTTTACATTCCAATAATATTAGCATTGGGAATATCTTTAGTAATGGTATGGTATTTTAACAAGAAAAAGTGGTTTTAAATGGTAAGTGTAAGGGTATATGGAATTTTAGTAGATGCAGACAAAAGGGTTTTGGTAAGCGATGAATACATCAGAGGAAATTATTACACCAAGTTTCCTGGTGGTGGTTTAGATTTTGGAGAAGGCACCCGCGATTGTTTGCAACGTGAATTTATGGAAGAGATGCAATTGAAGATTGAAGCAGGTAATCATATTTACACTACAGATTTCTTCCAGATGTCGGCATTTAATCCAGCACACCAAATATTATCCATTTATTATTTTGCAAAAGCTTTAGAAGAAATAAAAGTGCCATTAAGAGATAAACCATTTGCATTTGATGAAAATCAATTGGCAATTTACCAACAAACACAACAAATAGAAACGTTTCGGTTTATTCCTTGGGAGGAGTTTTCTGAAGCTTCGGTTACTTTGCCAATAGATAAAGTAGCAGCGAAATTAATTAAGAGTTATGAGTTAGGAGTTATGAGTTATGAGTTATGAGTTACGAGTTATGAGTTATGAGTTATGAGTTTTTTATAATACAAGCTAAAAGTATTCGTCTTTAATTACACACTCCATTTGTACAACTATTTCAAATCAGTAATTTCATAAACAATAGAACCATTAACATCATTTTTTTTGATATCAATGACAATTTTATTGTACCATAATTGGACTGAATTTTCACTTATATCAATTTTCCCTACAACCAATTTGCTTCAAATAATGAATCGTTTCATTATTTTTTCTAAAGATAGCATGTATCAAGGTGCTATCATTCTTACTTAAAAATGTTAATTTGCAGTGTAAATTTTTAGTTATTTCATCTTTTCGACAATCATATCCTGCTATACATTCAAATTTAATTAATGGCTCAAATGCTTTAAAATAAGCTGACTTATTTATAATAATATCGAGTTGAGGCCATGAATAATTAGAATAATATTTTCTTTTGATAAAAGTTAATTATGGAACATTATTCATCAATATTTTAAAATTAGATCTAAATAGTAATTATATAATTTAATTCCGAGCTTAATTGAATAGGTGTCTTTTTCTTCATCAATAACTCCCTTTGCGTATCCCTAGAATTTTGTAACTGAAATTGCAATTATTCGTTTGAATAAATGTAATTCGTACCATATATTCAAACAATAAAATGAAAATAAAAAAAGTGTATAGTAAGGAGAAAGACTCATTCCCTATTTACCATTAAATAACAAAGTATCGAAAGATAGATTGGAATACAACACTTCGTATTGCTTTTCAATGTTTTTATGGAAACTTTCAGGTAATATTGCCCAATCACGCAGTTCAACCAAAATAGGAATATTGCTGTCTCTGATTTTCTCACATAAATCAACATAAATATTGCCGGGCAGTTTTTGTAAAGATTGGTTTCTTATCACCAAATCAAGGTCGCTACCATCGTGTGCAGAACCATTTACACGACTGCCATAAGCCCATACTTCAAAAGGCAAATTAGCCGAAGAAAATATTGCAATCAATGCATTTTTATCTTTTTCACGCAGCAACATATTATTCAAGATTTTGAGCTTTGATTACACTAGCCAAAGCGGATGCGTCTGCAATAAACGAAGGCAAAAGTAATAATGTTTCTTCAGCAAAGTTTACGCCATAATCGTGTGCGGTATTGTTTCTATTGTCCCTATACTGTAACCATCTTTCACAATCATCCACAGAAATTAAGCTACGTAAAACCGCCTGACGAAAAACGTCTTTAAAATTCAATTGATCAACTTCTTTTGAAGAATGAATATAAGATTTAAGCACTTTACGCAATAACTTACCGCATTGTTCAATTATTATTTCATATTCTTTGATACAAGCAGAACGATACATATCATAATCGATATTTTCAGAATTGGCTTGCTGCAACAATAGATAAGCTTTTGTCAATGTGGCTATACAGCGTTCTAAATAGGTGGTATCTATGTTATACATTTTTAATTTACTTTTTTATGGAATCACTTTAGAATAATTGATGTATACCATTTAAAGATTTCTAAAATTAATGTATTTGACGATTTAAATCTCAAATTTAAAATGTAGGATATACTTTTTAAAACCATTACTATTGGGTAATATTTAATTTTTGGAAAAGTTTCGATGGGCTTTGCCCATCGCTGATGTATTGCGCCCTTTCAGGGCTTGGTTCCTCTATTGTATGTTGTCCTTTGAAATATGCTTCTTCGAATTATTAATAACTAAAATTGCATTCTTAATTAAAACTTCAAACCTAAATCTACGAGCCTTGAAAGGGCGAAATACATCAGCATAGGGCAACGCCCTATGAAATATTAATATTGTACAATTTACTTCAAACATTTTTTATCTTAACCTTGATTTTCATGATTGAATGATTTAAGGATTGTTATTCGATTGTGCACTAATCCCTTGCAATCTTTTGTCTGAATCAAGATTTACAGGATTGAAGGATTTTCTTGATTAAACCCTAATTATAAAACCACCTTCAAAAAATTCAGAATATTATAACCCAATATTTGAAGGATATCTACATCCATATGAAACAATCCTTCAATCCTTTAATCAAGTAAATCAAGGTTAAAATAAAAAAGTTTAATTCTATCAAACCTCTAATCCTACACATCCATATACAAACAAAATCATTTGAGAAAGATAAGGTCTAAATCCTTGTTTTAATGGATGTTGCGCTCTGGCTTTTTCAGCTGATTTATTCGACTCTGGAGGAGTCGAATATTAGAATAATGGTTAATTCTTAATTATTGACGATTGATGGTTAATTCAAAAATTTAAAACCATTTAATAAAATTCATTAACCATTAACCATTAACCATTGACCATTAACAATTAATTTTAGCATTTCTTTAACACTTTGCTAATCAACCGTATACAAACATTACTTAAATTTAATTTATAATTTAATTTTTAAAACAATTCCATTATGTCAAACGAAAAGAAACTTCAGATTGCATTTACGGAAGAAGAGATTAAAGCCCTAAATGCACATTTTCAAGGATTGGAAGACATCCTAAAAGGCAAGATGATTCAACTTACGCCAGAAGACAGTAAAAAGTTTGGAAGATTAGGCAAACAAACAGTTGGTTGGGTTAAAGAAGTACACGACGACACCCTAAACAACACTTTTCTTGTGCCTGACACAGTAGATCCTCAAGAATGGGCAAGATACACCGATCTTTTAGCATTGCTAACGCCATTCTCTGTAAAGATTACCAACCTTGCCCAACAATTGGAAGACACCACCAGACGTATCGGTTATGAAGTTGTTGAAGCTTGCCATGAAGTCTATGATTTTGCTCGTTATAACAGCAAGAAAGACAAGCCTGGCTTTAAAGTTATCTTCGAAAAATGGAGCTTACACTTTAAAAGAAAATCAAAAAAGACAGCTGATACCACAGCTGTAAA
>CAMBYC010000155.1 GCA_945871875.1 Sphingobacterium thalpophilum | reverse complement strand
TTTGGATTATTTAAAAATAATCTGACAAAATATTCAGTTTCTTGATTTCGAGATAGATTTATATTAAACAGATTTTTTTCTTTTAAAACTAAACTTCTTAAAATCATAACTTGAGAAGTTTGGATTTTAAAATTTGAAGAAATAAGTTCAAAAGATGGATTATCTGTTTTATGATTTATTGACGAATTGTTATTACAATGATGATCCAAAATACTATTATCAAAAAACGCAGCTTTACATATTGCGACGTCTGAATTATTTTCCAATAAGGATTTAACCTTGTTTTCAATCATTTTCGGCAGCATTATGTCATCGCTGTCAAACCAATGTATAAATGTACCATTACTTTTTAAAAAGCCAATATTTCGGCATGCATTAGCACCCTTTCTCACATTACTAGGTCTAGTAAAAACCTTAATCCTACTATCTTTACTTGCGTAAGAATAAGCAATCTCTAGGCTATTATCAGTACTGCCATCATCCACTAAAATACATTCAAAATTTGAATAGGATTGAGCTAAAATAGAATCAAGAGTTTCAAATAAAATTAAAGAACGATTGTACAAAGGTATTATAATACTTACCAGTTCATTCATAAATTAAAATTTTTGAGCTGGTTTCTAATTTTTTTCTTAATATTTTTATAGGAAATTCGACCTTTCAATTTTGATAATTTAGATTTGGAAAATGAATTATTTTTTTCTTTTGCTTTAAAGAACAACATCTCTTCAACAGAAAAAACCGGCTTTTGAGTTATTTCAAAAATTTGACTTGATTGATGTTTTGAACTTTCAATAAATAAAATAGCATTTTTATTATCTAAATAATGTTTTGCTTTATGAGTACCATGATTTCCCAATTTCATACGAGTATTTCGATTAGGCAAATCTAACATTATCAATTCTTTATATAGTACATTATGTTTTCTTAACCACTCCTCGGTTTCAGGCCTATACTTTTCTAATCTACTTGTAACAAGAGCTAATACATTAGATTTGGGTAAATATTTTGGAGTAGCATTTAGTAAAAAATGTCTGTAATTATCACCGTCATCATTTTCTTCTTCACTTGGATCTTCACAAATTACACCATCAATATCTAAACAAGAATATTCAAAAAGCCAATGAGAATGTAAGATATTCCATTCAAAAGCCCTAGGTGAACCAACAATTTCAAAACAATAATTACATAATTCACTATTTTGTTCTGAGCCAAATATTGCTAGATATATAAATTCGTATTGAGTAAATTTTTGTAGTTTCTCTTTAACTTTTTTTAATTGTGAACCAGATTGAATTGAGTCATCAACAATTAATATTTTTTTGTATTCTACTTTTTCAACAAATCTAGCACCACCAGTAACAGGCCTTTCATCAATAAAAGATGCCAAATCGGTTACTGGCAGATTTAAATGCAACCCTACCATGTAAGCAGGCACCATACCACTTCGTGGAACACCAACTACCAAACTTATATCATTAGGAAGTTTTTGTATATTTTTTCGAATACAATCACCTAAATCATCAAAATTTTTAAAATTAATTTCATTTTTGAATGACATGTGAATTTTTTTTGAGTTAAAATTTAAGAAATTGAAATAACATCTACATCATTGTGCAACAAATCACCATAAGAAGGTTGCCAATTATAAATAGCTTGATCATTTGAAGAAATATTTTCAACAGAAAAGGAGACTACATCTCTAACAACATCAAGCTCTTGTCTAGATTCTATAAAACTTCCATATCCAATTGATAGAGACATTTTATAACTGCCAGGAAATAAATTAAGATTTTTCACTATAAATTGATAATCCAAAATATTTTCAGATACAGATATTACAGAAGCGGTAATCATACTAGCTACCGGTTTCCCATCTAGTGTAGAAATTGTACAACCGAATCGTAATTTATCTTTTAATTCTGCTTCAGATTTAACCTTAATAATAAAACTCAAATCTTCAAAAACTCTAAAGAAACTCAAACTTTCTTCAAAAACAGGCTTTATGTCAATAATCCTAACCTTTTTACCCCAAAACTCATTAATACGAGGCGAGTCAACTACATTAATTAATTCTTTATTCTCATTCTGGAGATAGGTTTCAATTATTTTTCCTGTTTCGCCAACACTATGAACAGCTCCATATTTCAAATAAACACATCTAGAAGTAAGATTTTTAACTGCTCCCATATTATGACTAACGAATAATACAGTTCTACCATCTTTATTACTTAAATCGTTCATTTTACCCATACATTTACGTTGAAATTCAGCATCGCCTACGGCAAGTACCTCATCCACAATTAAAATATCGGGTTCAAGGTTTGCAGCAACGGCAAACCCTAATCTTACAATCATACCACTACTATAACGTTTTACAGGAGTATCAATATAACCTTCAACACCTGAGAAATCAATAATATCATCAAGCTTTTTTGTAATTTCAGCTTTCGTCATTCCAAGAATCGCACCGTTCATATAAATATTTTCCCTACCTGTAAGATCCTGGTGAAATCCTGTTCCAACTTCAAGTAAACTTGAAACTCTACCTTTAATAAAAACATTTCCAGAGGTTGGTGCAGTAATTTTACTTAAAATTTTAAGCAGAGTACTTTTGCCAGCACCATTCTTTCCAATGATACTAATAGCTTCACCTTGATTTACAGAAAATGATATATTTTGTAAAGCCCAAACCCAATCTGAATCAAATTTTTTACTCCTATCGTTTGATTGACCAACTTTAGAATATGGATCTTCTAACCCTCTAATACTATACCACAACTTATTCAAGTCGTTTTTTAATGTTCCTGTTCCTACTTTTCCTAAACGATATTGTTTAGAAATATTATCGACTTCAATAGATAAATTTTTCATTATTTATATTAATAAACTATTTGTAAATAGGTTGGTGGTTGTTTATGTTCCATCCAAACGATTTTTTAATAAGAAGATTTTATTAAACTTAATTAACCAAATTAAGGATACTATACAGTATCCATAAAGCTCTGTTCTACTTTATTAAAAATTACAACTCCACAGGTCAAAACTATTAGCATAGTGATAAAACTATAAGCCAAATTAGTTAGGTTGAGATAGCCAGAACCCAAATATGCATATCTAAAAGTTTCGACAATACTACTCAATGGATTTGCTAATACAATTGATTTGTACTTTTCTGGTACAGCACTAACAGAGTAAATTATTGGAGTACCATACATTAACAATTGTATACCAAAAGATAATAAAAAACTTAAATCTCTATATTTAGTTGTTAAAGCTGAAAAAATCATTCCAGCACCTAATGCATACCCAGCCATTATTAAAATCAATACTGGTGTAAGTAAAATATACATATTTGGAGCAATAGAAGTTCCTCCATTAATTAAATAATAAGTCAAAAAGCACATGAATAATAAAAATTGTACTCCTAATCTCAATAAACCAGATACTACAATTGATAACGGTAATATTAGTCTTGGAAAATAAACTTTACCAAAAATATTTGCATTAGAAGTAAAAACACTTGAAGTTTTATTAAAACACTCTGAAAAATAGTTCCAAATAGTTAACCCTGCTAAATAAAATGGGATTTTAGGTAACCCATCAGAAGGTAAACCTGCAAATTTTCCAAATATTAAAGTAAACATAATGGTGGTTAATATCGGTTGAATAAAAAACCATAATGGTCCTAAAATTGTTTGTTTATAATTTGCCAAAAAATCCCTTTTAACAAACATTCCCAATAAATCCCTATAGTTCCAAACATCTTTCAAACGAAGATCAAAAACACTTCTTCGGGGTTGTATCACTTCAGTCCAACTATTAATTGGATTTACATTTACTTCACTACTCATAACAATACTACTTTTTTAATAATTATCCTTTAGATGTCATTTCCTTATTATAATATGAATATCCATATTTTCGCTTTGCTCCATAATATCCGTATTTATAACCATAATAACCAGACATTTTGATTCCATTAAATATGATTCCCATATTTTTAAACACTTTTCTTTGGTAAACATCTTCAATTTCAGCAATCTGCTCTTGCAAAGTTTTTTGGAATCTCACCAAAAACAAGTTTACGTGAGACCAATGTTCTAGAATTTGAGCGTCAGCAACAAGACCAAAAGGTGGTGTATCTATAATTATTACATCAAAATTATTATCTAAATAATTTTTTAATTTAACCATATATTCTCCACCCAATAATTCTGAAGGGTTAGGGGGAATAGGACCTGTTGGTAAAAGAAATAAAGGGTGTTTCTCCATTAATGGAATAACAATTTCTTTAGGTTCAACTTCGCCAATCAATACATTTGATAACCCAATTTGGGGTTTGAGGTTAAATCGTTTTGACAATACAGGTTTACGCATATCAAACTCTAAAAGTGCAGTTCGTTTTCCCATTAAAGCAAAACTCGCTCCTAAATTTGCACATATAAAAGATTTACCTTCACCAGATAATACTGATGAAACCAAAATAAAAAATGGATGTTTATTAGCTCCATAAAAATTTAGATTTGCCCTGAGAACTCGCATCTGCTCACCAATTACTGATCTATCTTTTTCTTTAATTACAAATGGGTCATTATCAGCCATTGTTGCCAGGTCTATTTCTGCAATTATAGGTGTATTCGTTAATTGCATAAGCTGATTTTTCGATGTCACCTTATTGTTTAAAACCTCTCTGATTGCAGCAATTAAAAGTGGAATAATGAGTCCTAAAAAAATAGAACCTATCATAATCTCGTTAGACTTTGGACTAATTGGCCTCTTAGGTATTTTTGGCACATCCAAAACAGATGTATGGATAGAAACACTAGCAAGATTTAATGCTACTTCCTCCTTCTTTTGTAACAATGCTGAGTATAAGTTTTGCTTAATATTTTGCAATCGTGTTCTTTCTAAAATATTTTGTTCTTCGATTGGAATTTTTCTAATACTAGCTATTGATGATTCTTTATTTTTCTCTAACTCCTTTTCTAAAATTGAGATACTATTTCTATAACTATTAAGCTGTAATTCGATTAAATTTCTAGCTTCAACTATTTTTTTATCAGCATCGATAACACGTGGATTATTCTCAGTTAAGGATTCAGATAATAATTTTCTTTTATCCCTTAATTGATGAAATAGATTTATACTTGCCAAAAGACCTGGGTCATTTATACCTGTCAGTACAATTTCATTATCCTTATTTAGTGGGTCTGCCAAATATTCAACTGCAGATGCTAATGTCTTCTTTTGAACTTCTATATCCCGTAAATCATTAGTTAATTGTTTATAATCTGCCACAACATTTCCACCAGCATAATCTCCACTAGCTAAAATTTTCCCAGATTTATATTCTGCAAATGCTGACTCAATTGAATCAAGTTCATCATTTAAAGGGGCAATTCTTCTTTGGATGAAATTAAGGCTATTTTGTAATGTTTTTATTTTTGAAACTACTGCTTCCTCATTATACGCTGGAATAATATCAGTTAAAATGAGTACTGCTCTCTCGGGAACGTTATCTTCATAAGTAACTTGAATGACATTGCTATTCTTTTTGACTTCAGTATTAAGTTTATTAGCAATTATATTTGCTTCTACATACTCTTCAGTTTCAATGCATTCAATAATAGAATTTTTTGGAAAAGTAGCATAAGAAATAAAAAACAATTCATTTCCTTTAATCATTACTGGCATATTCCATTTACCTTTCCCAGAAGAATTTTCACATCGCCATTCAAAATTGTCAAGATTTTTAGGTGAAATGCTTATAACAAGCTTTTCCCTTTTATCAGAAATTGATGATGTTACATACCACTTTATTTCATCAAATAATTCTCTATCTTTAACTTTCCCTTTTAGGTAAGAATGATATTGTAATCTGTTTTTTAAAACAACTTTAGAGGCTACTGTATTTGATTTTAATAGTGCAATTTGGTTGTTTAATGGATCTCGAAGACCAACTAAACCAGGATTCAAACCTGCATTATCGTCTAATACTACTGAGGTGGATGCTTGATAAATATTAATAGTATATCTAAGATATAACCACCCCATAAAAAATAAAACTATTCCTGAAAGTACCATATATGGCCAAATAGAAAATATTCTACTAACCTGTATGTCAATAACTTTTTTTTTCACAATTGATTGTGGTGGTTGGTCATTATTGACATTATCATTTTTATTGGAAATATTTGTTTCCCAGGGATTAAAATCTGTTGTAGGCATAAATTAAAA
>CAMBYC010000154.1 GCA_945871875.1 Sphingobacterium thalpophilum | reverse complement strand
AATTTAATCATACATTTTCTAATATATAATTATCAATTTATCATCAACAAATAAGCATTATTTATTCCAGCATATTCTTAAGTGTTCCACATAACGAAATAACATCCTGCAAATCCTAAAATCCGGAAAATCCTGATTCAGACAATTATTGTTAATGGTTAATGGTTAATGGTTAATGGTTAATGGTTTTCATAATTCATAATTCATAACTCATAACTCATAACTCATAATTCATAACTCATAACTCAAAACCTCATCTAACTAAGAGTTCACAAGGTTTTAATCCTGTATGTTTTTTAAATGCAGTAGAAAAGTGTGAGATATAAGAATAGCCTAAAAGGGCAGAAACTTCTGAAACACTCAAGCCCTTTTCGTATAACAAATATCTAGCGTGTTCCATGCGTTGGCTTTGGTAGAAATCAAAAATTGTGGTTCCGAATATCTCTTTAAATCCTTTTTTTAGATAACATTCGTTTATAGCAACCTTCCTACTCAATTCTTTAATTGTGATAGGATCTCCGATATGTTTCAACAATACTTCACGGGCTTTGATGATTTTTTCTCTATCGTCGAAATTGTTTAAAAACTTACATCCTACCCATTCATCAGATTTGTTGCCAGGAATTGTTTCTAAACAATACAATAACAATATTTGTGTTTGGGCATTGATAAAAATATTTCCAAGAACATCATCAAAATGGTTGTTGAAAAGCGATACAATAACATTGCGTATCTTATTACAAATAGGCAATTCGAAAGAAAATGAAGTTGGATTTTTAAAATTCAATATAGATTCGAGATAAGGCTGGTGCTCAATTCCATTTACCAACCATGTAAGATGCTGTTGTTCAAATCTAAAAGTTACAACATCTAAAGTTGCACAAGAAGGAACAGATTCTACACCTTGATGAAGCTGGCAATTGTTGCAATCTTGATGATTGTTTTGTAAAGAAGTATTTCCAGAAATGCAAAACTTCAATTCAATAAAATGGTTAGCAGAATTTTCTTCATCAAAATGATAATTAAAAATTCCAAAATCTTCAGGTTGCCAAGGGTTTGTTTGAAAATATCTACGCAATTGGTAATTCCAAGTGCCAGGAATCTGTTTTTGTTGCATTTCCAACAAAGAGAAATCTGCCAACTTATCTTCCCAGCTTGAAGAAAAAGGTTTTATATCAGCCAATTGAACCATTATTTGTAAAATTAAACAATTAGTTGTTGTTTTTAGAAATAGAATAGATTTCATTCAATAAAAGCGTGAATTAACAGAAAAATTGAGGCTTTTTCGTTACTTTTGTATATTAGGAAAGTAAAACCTGATTACTTGTGGAAAATATGAATACAGAACCAACCGAAAATCCGAACCCAATCTCCGCTGATTATGGTGCGGAAAGTATACAAGTCTTAGAAGGCCTTGAAGCTGTTCGTAAAAGGCCTGCAATGTATATTGGAGATATTGGCACTAAGGGATTGCATCATCTAGTATATGAAGTAGTTGACAACTCCATTGACGAGGCATTAGCTGGATATTGTAAAAATATAGACGTTATTATTCACGAAGACAATTCTGTTTCCGTAAAAGACGACGGAAGGGGTATTCCAACTGGTATTCACTCTAAGGAAAAAAAGAGTGCATTGGAAGTGGTAATGACTGTGTTGCATGCTGGTGGTAAATTCGATAAAAATACATACAAAGTTTCTGGTGGATTGCACGGTGTGGGTGTTTCCTGCGTTAACGCATTGAGTTCATTATTGCACGTGCAGGTTCGAAGAGAAGGTAAATTGTTTGAACAAGCATACGAATGTGGTATTCCAAAATATTCTGTGAGAGAAATTGGTACTTCAGAAGAAACGGGAACAACCGTTCGTTTTTGGCCTGATGCTAGTATTTTCACAACAACTGTATTCAATAGGGAAACCCTTGAGGGAAGATTGCGTGAATTGGGTTATTTGAACAAAAAAATCACCATACACATTACCGATCTTAGAGAAAAAGACGAAGACGGCGAATTTTACACAAAAACATTTTACAGCGAAGGTGGTATTATTGAATTTGTGGAAATGCTTGAACAAAGTGCAAAGCGTTATCCTATTCTTCCTAGTGTTATATATATGGAAGGGTTAGATGAAACTACAAATGTTGCTGTTGAAGTGGCATTAACCTACAACCAGTCTTACAGCGAGCACTTGTTTTCTTATGTAAACAACATCAACACCATTGAAGGTGGAACACACGTTGCCGGCTTCAGAAGGGCAATAACCCGTGTTTTTCAAGCTTATGGAAAACGCGAAGGATTGTTTGAGAAATCAAAAGTAGAAGTAGAAGGAGACGATTTCAGAGAAGGATTGAGTGCAATTATATCGGTAAAAGTACCTGAACCGCAATTTGAAGGACAAACCAAGACCAAGCTCGGAAACAGTGAGGTTATGGGAGTTGTTGATAATACAGTATCGAGGGTGTTGGTTGCTTATTTAGAAGAAAATCCTAAAGAAGCAAAAAACATCATCAATAAAGTAATTTTAGCTGCTCAAGCAAGATCTGCAGCTAAAAAAGCTAGGGAATTGGTACAAAGAAAAACGGTACTTGTAGGAGGCGGAATGCCGGGTAAATTATCCGATTGTTCTGAAAGAGATCCTGCAAAATGCGAATTGTTTTTGGTTGAGGGAGATTCAGCGGGTGGAACAGCTAAACAAGGTCGCGATAGAAATTTCCAAGCCATTTTGCCATTAAGAGGTAAAATCCTGAATGTTGAAAAAGCTATGGAACATAGAATCTACGACAATGAGGAGATTCGAAACATGTTCATTGCCCTTGGTGTAAAAGTGGGTACACCTGAAGATCCAAAAGCTTTAGACCTTTCCAAGTTGCGTTATCATAAGTTAATCATTATGACCGATGCCGATGTGGATGGAAGTCATATTGCAACCCTAATTCTTACTTTCCTTTATCGTTATATGAAAGAATTGGTTCAACAAGGATATGTTTATATCGCCCAACCACCTTTATATTTGGTAAAAAAAGGTAAAGAACAAGCTTACGCATGGAATGAAGAACAACGCAAGTCTTGGGTAGAAAAAATAGGCAACGGTAAAGAAGAATCAGTAAACGTTCAGCGTTACAAGGGTTTGGGAGAGATGAATGCCTCTCAATTATGGGATACTACAATGAATCCAGGTTCTAGAACCTTGAAGCAAATGTCAATTGAAAGTGCAATTGAAGCAGATATGGTTTTCAGTATGTTGATGGGAGATGAAGTTGCTCCAAGAAGAGAATTTATTGAAACACATGCCAAATATGCAAATTTGGATATCTAAGTTGGTTGAATAATAAATAAAATTTTAAAAGACGCGATGGTTTCGCGTCTTTTTTATTGATGTTTTGTTTTGGAGAGTTTAAAACATAACATTTATTCCACATTTAAGCACAAAAATTGAAGATTAATCCCTAATTTAATGCCTCAATTCTACGGATATGCAAACGACCACAAGAATACAGCTTTCTGCAATGATGTTTTTAGAGTTCTTTATTTGGGGAGCTTGGTATGTAACGATGGGCACCTATTTAGATAAAGTATTGCATGCAAGTGGCTTACAAATAGGAGCCGCTTATAGTGCGATGGCAATTGCAACCATTTTTTCGCCATTTTTGGTGGGAATGATTGCCGACAGATTTTTTGCTGCCCAAAAACTACTCGGGGTGTTACACCTCGCGGGAGCAGGTTTGCTGTTTTATCTTACAAAAGTTGATATTTCAGGATTTTATTGGATATTGTTGTTGTATTCACTTTTATATGCTCCTACCCTCGCTTTGGCTAATACTGTGGCATTCAGACAAATGAAAGATTCTGGAAAAGAATTCCCTTCTATCCGCGTATTTGGAACCATCGGTTGGATTGCCACCGGTTGGATGATTGATAAAGTATTACATATTGGAACAGATCAATTGGCTCTAACTTTCCAAATGGCTGCAATTGCATCAGCTATTTTGGGTATTCTAAGTTTTATCTTACCCCATACACCCCCAAAAGCAAAAGATTCTACAGCAAGTTTTGCTCAAATCCTCGGTGCGGATTCTTTTATATTGTTTAAAGACACATCGTTTTTGGTATTTTTTATCTCTTCTATCTTAATTTGTATTCCACTATCATTTTATTATAGTCTAACCAATCTTTACCTCACTGAAGTTGGTATGGAAAATGTTGCCAGCAATATGACCTTTGGACAATTTTCAGAGGCATTGTTTATTGTTTTAATTCCATTCTTTTTTAGAAAACTAGGCGTTAAATGGATGATTGCGTTAGGAATGATTGCTTGGGGATTAAGGTTTGTATTTTTCGGTTATGGTGATGGAGGTGCAAATCTCTGGATGCTGTTTGCAGGAATTGTTTTACACGGTATATGCTACGATTTCTTCTTTGTAACCGGACAAATTTACACCGACAGCAAAGCTGGAGAAAAAATTCAAAGTCAAGCTCAAGGAATGATAACTATGGCTACTTATGGCATTGGAATGTGGGTTGGAACTTTACTTTCAGGCTATGTGAAGTCATATTATACTGTTGATACTATTACAAACTGGAGAAGTTTATGGATGGTACCATCGTTTATATCCCTTGGAGTTTTGGTGATATTTTTGATGTTTTTTAAAGAAAGGGGGAGGAGTTATGAGTTATGAGTTATGAGTTATGAGTTATGAGTTATGAGTTAATTTTGGGAAACAAGTTAATAAATCTACATTAAAACCAATATTATAGATTCTTAACCCTTACCACTTACCACTTACCACTTACTACTCATAACTCATAACTCATAACTCATAACTCATAACTAACTACTAACTACTATTTATGAACATTTCAATGCTAGGTTCCGGATTTATTGGACGTTTTTATGCAGATTCTATTCAAGGATTGCGCAGTAAAGACCAGATTGTTTCGATTTATTCAAGAAGAGAAGAAAGTGCTAAAAAATTTGCGGAAGATTACAAATGTGCACATTGGACGATTGATATGGAAGCGTCAATTTCTCATCCGGAGGTTGATGTTGTATGTATTTCGTTGCCCAATAATTTGCATGAAGCAGCGGTGATGATGTGTTGCAAGCATAAAAAAGCCGTAATCACTACAAAACCATTGGGAAGAAATACTGCAGAAGCCAAGCGAATGTTAGAGGCTGTAGAAGCAGCTGGAGTTTTTCATGGTTATTTAGAAGATTTGGTTTACACACCTAAATTCATCAAAGCAGAGAAAAGTGTTAGAGAGGGAGCTGTTGGTAGAGTCCTTTGGGCAAAATCAAGAGAAACACATCCTGGCCCACATTCTGATTGGTTTTGGGATATGGAACAAGCTGGAGGCGGTTGCATACTTGATCTTGGTTGCCATTGCGTAGAGATTTCACGCAGTTATATAGGAAAAGACATCAAGCCCATTGAAGTAATGTGTTGGGCAGATACGCAAGTAAAACCCATTGAAGCGGAAGACCATGCTATCGCATTGGTGAAATATGAAAATGGAGCAATTGGCCAGTTTGAAGTGAGTTGGACTTTCAGAGGTGGTTTAGATTTGAGGGATGAAGTAATGGGTAGTGAAGGAACAATTTGGATCAATAGTTTTTTACGTACAGGCTTTGAGATGTTTACAACCGGCAAAGGTGGAGATTATGTAGCCGAAAAAGCCGAAAGCAATTCGGGTTGGTTGTTTCCTGTAGGTGATGAACTCAATGAACTCGGCTATAACCACATGTTTGCAGATATGTTTGATGCTATTGAAAAAGGCATCGCCCCCAAAGAAACATTTTATGATGGTTATGTGGTAAATGCTATTTTAGATGCTGCTTATGCATCTGCAAAAAGTAAATTATGGGAACCAGTTGTTTTAGATATTTGGAGAGGCAAAACTGGTGTTACAAAAGACAGTCATTTGATTGAATTTGACGCTGATCACTATTTAATTAAAGAAGAAATGACCCATTATGGTGCCAAAAAGGTTATTCTAAAACATAAGACTACAGGTAAAATCACAGATCGTATAGTTTAATACATAATACTAAAAAGGGTAGAAAGTTATTCTACCCTTTTTTTATAACATTCCAACAACTTCCCATTTGCGGAAACGGGTGTTTTTGATGGTTGAACGAATTCTATTTTTTAATATTTTCAACGTTATATCGTGAATTTGCTTTACTCCTGGCAATAAATCAATCACTTCTTTGAAGATTTCGCTCATAAAAGAAGTTTCTTGACCCAAAAC
>CAMBYC010000153.1 GCA_945871875.1 Sphingobacterium thalpophilum | reverse complement strand
GTGTGGCAATTCAATTAACTGTAACAGACGCATCTAATACACCTAAATATTATAATTTACCAAAATTAAAGCCTCTCTCTGCAGGAGACACTGTTAAGTTTTCTTATCGCTTTGATACAAGAAAACTAATTGGAGCAAATACATTATTTGTAAATTTTAATCCCGAATATGCACAACCTGAACAATACTTGTTTAACAACTTCTTGTTTAAACAATTTTATGTAAAAGAGGATTTGTTCAAACCTACTTTGGATGTAACTTTTGATGGCGTACATATCCTTAATAGAGATATCGTATCTTCAAAACCCCGCATCTCTATTAAACTTACTGATGACAGTAAGTACATGTTACTTGACGATACTTCACTACTCTCCGTAAAAGTGAAATTGCCTTCGGGAATCATTCGAAATTACCGTTTTGATAATGATACCCTGAAATTTACGCCAGCAACCAAATCAACTTCAACAGGCAGTACTGCTACAATTGATTTTACGCCTTATTGGCCTGAAGATGGAGAATATGAACTGATTGTTTATGGAAAGGATAAATCGGGCAATAAATCTGGTTCTATTGAATATAAAGTAGTGTTTACCATCATCAATAAATCAATGTTAAGTAATTTACTCAATTACCCAAATCCATTTACCACCTCAACAGCTTTTGTGTTTACACTTACTGGAAATGAAATTCCGCAAAATTTACGGATTCAAATCATGACGGTTACCGGCAAAATTGTAAAAGATATCACCAAAGAAGAATTAGGACCTATCCATATTGGTCGTAACATCACCGAATACAAATGGGACGGGAAAGATCAATTTGGACAACTTCTAGCAAATGGGATTTATTTGTACCGAATCATTTCCAATAATAAAGGAAAATCTATGGATAAGTTTACCCAAGAAGGCGATAATACAGATAAATATTTCAAAGGCGGCTATGGAAAAATGTATTTGATGAGGTAATAATGTTAATCAAGAGAGATTTAAATAACATTACTAATCTCTCTTGATTGCACTAACAAAATATTGTCCTCCAAGGGGAAGCCATTGTAAATATTTTTCTAAAAATATTAATTTTGATAGCATTCCATTACGAGGAAAGAATATAATAAATTGTAGTTTTTCAATAAATAAACAGTGTTTTTTTAATATTGATAAGGTATAAAAATGACACAATAGCTTAGCGTCTTTGTCGAATATGCAAGTTTTTACAAGATATTGTGTTAAAGGATTTAAAGGATTGTGCTCATATATTAAAACTTTACCATTTTTTTTCAACACCCTAAAGATTTCATTGAAGATAATTGTATGTTTATTGAATGCAATATGGTGTAATACATTGGCTATAAATACTTTATCAAAACTATTGTCTTCAAAAGGGAAATGAATACTATCATAAGTATGAAAATTTGAATTTGGTAAGTTTCTTTGTTTCGCAACTGTAATACTTTCTTCAGAAACATCTATCCCTTCAATTTTCCATAATGGAAAATACTTTTCAAAATACACTTCAGTAATGCCATCACCGCATCCAATATCCAATACGCGTTGTTGAAGATTGGTTTCCTTATTCAATAATTGTCTGATTTTCATTTCGGCAAAATATTGACTATCAGCCCCAGAAATTTTTAAATTTTCTGTATGGATATCCCTATAATTTTCTGCGAATTCATTAAAATCGTCAAAAGTTCTTTCACTCATTTTTTATAAAAGCTTTACTTTTATTTTATGCAAAAGTATGCAAGTAAAGAAATGCATTTCATAAGGTTGATTTTATTTTTTCTATTTGTTTTATTTGTTGCTTATTTACCAGTTTCAACCTTTGTGTTTTTTCTTAAAAATGATGCATTTACAGGATATTTTCCGCCTAAATTTTTTATGAGTGAGAGTATTGCATCAGGTTTTTTACCCTTGTGGAACCCTTATATCAATTTTGGTATTCCACAATATGGAGACATGAGTAGCGGTTTTTGGAGTCCAATAACCTGGATTATTGCTTCAACAGTTGGATATAATGCATATTCTTTTACTATTGAAACTCTTTTCTATATTTTTTTTGGTGGAATTGGTTTTTATAAGTTAACTGAATCTTTAAATCTTCACCCGTATATAAGAAAAATAAGTGCATTAGCTTACCTATGCTCTGGCTTTATGGTTGGGAATCTTCAACATTTTAATTGGATTAGCGGTGCATCTTTTTTTCCTTGGTGTTTTTGGAGCTATTTAATGTTGCTAAAAAAGTTTTCATTAAGAACAATTATTCAGACTTCCTTATTGTTTTATTTACTCATAGCTTCTGCTCACCCTGGAATTACGATAGGTGCAATTTATTTTTTCTTGGCTTATATTTTGTTTTGGATTTTTTCAGATGTTAATCGATTTCAAAACATTTATTTTGTAAAAACTTTAATTTCAAGTCTTATACTTTTTTTTCTTTTTTTACTAATAATTTCTATTGGGTTGATTATTGGTTACACAGATATTTTGCCTTTTTTTACTAGAGGTGATAAAGTTAGTTTGAACAATTCTCTATTAAATCCGACCACTTTTGTTTGTTGGGTAAGTACTCTACTTCCTTTTTCAACGGTAAAAAATGATCTTTTATTCCAGACTGATATTGCAATGCGTAATTGTTATTTTAGTTTAATCCTTTTTTTAATGCTTTTTGTTTCTTTTTTTAACCGTAAAGATAAGTTCCAAAAATTTTTATGGATAAGTGGAATATTGTTTTTGCTGCTTTCATCTGGCGGTGTTTTTAAAGAATTTGCATTCAAGTATCTTCCTTTGTTGGGTTATGTTAGGTTAAATGGAGAATTTCGCATTTTTGCTTTAAGTTGTTTTATTCTGATTTCAGCTTTGGAATTAAATAAACTTGTTATTGATTCCAATATTCCCAAAATTTCCTTAAAACCTTATTTCGTATTCGCTTCAATTTTATTATTTGTAATAATAATTGTTAGTATTTGTTTAGCAATAATCTATAAAAATAGCTTTTTGTTCCATTTGAAAGATGTTTCACTACAAAATGGGGTTGCATTAAAATTAAAATATCTTATAAATTCAATAAGTTTTTATGATACCCTTTGGATACAAGGGATTATTCAACTTTGTCTTTTGAATTTTTTACACAATTGTATTGTTATAAAAAACTGGAAATTTTTAGTACGGGTGGTGACTTTTGATTTGATTATTGCATGTTTACTTAATTTGCCTTTTACTGGGGTTGGGAAAGCATCTTTGACAAATGTACAATCTATTATAAACAACAGCCCCAAAGGTATTCCAATCCCCTTATTGCAACCCATTTCTCATAATGATTCTGCAACTAGTGAAATTAAGGCGATGGTTGGTGATTGGAGTTTTTACAACAAGCAAGTTGGAACCAATCACCAAGTTCTTTACCCTATTATGTTAAAAAATTCTATAGATTATCTTGTGAAAAATGAAAATGATGGTTCTTTTAGTGAAAATTATAATCATAAACCATTTCTTTTTTTGATTGACACTGTGGGATCTTCTTTACAGATTGTGCATTTTTCACCAACTAATTTGAAAATTAAGGTCAATTCAAAAAACAATAATCAGTTGATATTTCAGGAGAATAATTATCCTCATTGGTATTATAAAGTTGGGAAGGAGAAACATAGCTTGAGTCAATTTGGAATTAATTTTATGGAAATTCCAATTTTAAAAGGTTCACATGAATTAGAAATTTCTTTTGAACCCAATGCAGTTAAAATTGGTATGTTGATATCGGCAATTGCAATTTTTCTTTGTTGTTCATTTCTAAGTTTTAGTTATTTCAGAAAGGTTACAAAAAATTTTTAGAAATTATGTCGTTTTTGAGATTTCTTTCAATTCTATATTAGATTCGCTAACTATATATAATGGTCTTTTTCTTGAGGCATCATTCAGCCTACTGATGTATTCGCCAATTATTCCAATACTAAGAAGTTGAATACCTCCTATAAAAAGTATTGCAGTTATAATTGATGTCCATCCGGATACGGTTTGATGCAATATAAGTTTGCCAACAAGTGCATATATAATCAACATAAAGGATAAAAATGATACTGCAATACCCGAAAAACTAGCAAACTTCAAAGGGAAATCGGAAAACCCAGTGATCCCGTCGAAGGCTAACCTAAACATTTTTCCGTAACTGTAATTCGACTTTCCGGTTTTTCTACCGTCTCTTTCATATTCAAGGAAAGTTTGTGGATATCCTAACCAGCTTATTTGACCTCTTAGAAACTTGTTTGGTTCTTCCATTTTTATAATTTCCTTTACTACTCTTTGGGTCATCAACCTAAAGTCACCTGTATCTAAAGGAATATTAATTTTCGAAACTTTATTTAAAATCCTATAAAATAATGTTGCAGTTAGTTTTTTGAGAAAACTTTCACTCTTTCTAGATAATCTTTTCGCATAAACAATTTCAAATTTTTCATTTTCAATTTTCTGCAACATTAATGGTAGAAGCTCTGGAGGATCTTGTAAATCTCCATCAATTATGGCCACGAAATCTCCATTTGCAGCCTCAAGCCCTGCTTGAAGAGCTATTTGATGACCAAAATTTCTTGTAAATCGAATATATTTAACACGATTATCTAATTTAGACAATATGCTAATGATTTGAAAACTATTGTCTTTGCTACCGTCATCAACAATAATAAATTCACTTAATAATGAAATTTGTAAAGAAACATCTTTTAATCTGTTATATAATTCCTCTAGATTAGATTCTTCATTATAAATTGGTACAATAATACTTAAGAGCGGCAATAGAAAAAATTTTAGGTTTAGAAAATCTATTTGTTGTTAATTTCCACAAATCTCGCCACATATTTGCCAATCATATCAAATTCAATATTAACAGAATCACCCAATTTTAATTGATTAATATTGGTATGATTATAAGTATATGGAATTATTGCTACTGAAAATTGGTTCGAAGTTACATCAAAGGCTGTTAAACTAGTCCCATTAATTGCCACAGAACCTTTTTCAATCATAAGGGAAGAGAAATTTTCTGGAAATTGAAATCTATACATCCAACTGCCATTCATATCAACAACTGAAATACAAGTAGCTACTGTATCAACATGACCTTGCACCAAATGTCCGTCCATCCTTCCATTAAATTGCATCGCTCTTTCTAAATTAATAATATCGTCAATTCGCCAATTGCCAGCATTTGTCTTGGCTAAAGTTTCAGCAACAGCAGTAACTTGGTAATTGTTTTCATTTATAGCTTCTATTGTAAGGCAAACTCCATTATGGGCAATACTTTGATCAACTTTTAATTCTTTTGTAAGTACAGACGAAATAATGAAAACGGTATTCGTTGCTGACTTTTCTATAGACTTTATAACCCCTAATTGTTCAATAATGCCAGTAAACATGTGATAATTTGTAGCAATTTCGGTATTGTAAATTAAAAAACCTTATTTTTTTGAAAACTTAATGATTTATTGTACATTTGCAATCCCTTATTTAATCAAAGCTGATATACTATTATGCTCATTATCGATTCTAAAGATTGCGAAAACATTGACAAAGCGCTCAAGAAGTACAAAAAGAAATTTGAGAAAGCTAAAACACTGCTTCAATTACGTGAAAGACAAGCTTTTATAAAGCCTTCTATTCGTCGTAGAACAGAGGTTTTAAAAGCTATTTACAAGCAACAAATCAACAGCGGTAAAATAGAACAATAAGCCTAAACATATTTTTAATAGCCATAAAGAACTTATCTTTGTGGCTATTGGTGTTTATGGAAACTAAATCAATTTCTTTTAGCGAGGTTTTTCCACTTTTTCAAGATTATATTCAATTTGAAAAAAGATATTCTTCTCATACGCTTACAAGTTATTCCACTGATATCAAACAATTGTTTGATTATTTTTTTACAACATACAATGATGCTAATCTAAATTTTACGCTAACTCCAGTTTTTATTAGGTCGTGGTTGGCAAGTTTAAAAGATGAAGGATTAGATCCTCGAAGTATCAATAGAAAGATAGCCTCCATGCAATCTTTTTTTCAATTCCTCAGAAAAAAGAATCTGATTAATACTAACCCAGTTGCAGCATTAAAAATGTTAAAAACTGCAAAACGACTGCCATCTTTTCTTAAAGAAGAACAAACAAATGAAGTAGTTTTTTCTGAAAATGGCGAAAATCAAAATAATTGGAAAGTGAAAACTGAAAAAATAATTGTTTTGATATTGTATAATTCAGGTTTACGGGTAAGTGAATTGGTGCATTTACAAGAAAAGCAGGTTGATTTTCA
>CAMBYC010000152.1 GCA_945871875.1 Sphingobacterium thalpophilum | reverse complement strand
ATAACTCATAACTCCCAACTCATAACTCATAACTCATAACTCCCAACTCATAACTCATAACTCATAACTCATAACTCATAATTCATAATTCATAATTCATAATTCTTGTAGAGTTTCTCTCAACCAAAGTCGATTTCAACACCGTCTTGTCTAATATGAAATTTGATCCCTTTTTCTCAATCAACCTAAACAAAATGGATGCAGCTTCTCTGCCCATTTCAAAAGCGGGTTGCGTAATAGTTGTTAAAGACGGATTTAATAATGCTGCCGTTTGCAAGTTTGAAAAACTGATTACCTTAACATCCTCCGGAATGCGAAGCCCTAATTCATTGCAAACTTCATAAGTTGCAATGGCCAATTTTTCCACAGAGGCAAAAACACCATCTGGACGCATTTTTCTAACCAATAATTTTTTTAATTGATTTCTGTTGAAATTGTCATCATTGGAACATTGGATGATAAGATTGTTAGTACCTTTTTGTTCAAACTTTTTTAAGGCATCTTGATAACCATTCATTCTTTTGGTGCAAATGGATAAATCTGGAGAAATGGATACATAGGCAATCCGCTTGCAACCTTGTTTGATCAAATGTTCTGTTGCATTTAATCCACTATTGTAATCGTCAGTTGTAATCTTTGGCGTCATTATTTGATCTACAACCCTGTCAAACAAAACCAACGGAATCTCCTTTTGCATGAGCTCTTCTAGATGTTTTGCTTCATTTGGATTGCAAGTTGTTGACATCATTATCCCATCAACCCTACCATTCTGTAATATCTTTACAATCTCACTCTCCTTGATTTTATCTTCGTGCGTAAGGTAAATCAATACATGATAACCTTTTTCTTGTGCAATGGATTCAACGCCATTGATGGCTAAAGTGAAATAATTGTTCGCAATTTCGGGAATTACCAATGCAATGGTTTTGCTTTTCTGTTTGCGTAAACTGCTTGCAAAAGGGTTTGCCTGATAATTTAACTCGGAGGCTTTATCTTTTACTGTTTTCTTTGTTGCTTCACTAATCTCGTAACTATCGCGCATGGCTTTTGAAACAGTGGAAATGGAAAGATTCAATGCTTTGGCAAGCTCTTTTAAATTCATAGGCAATAGTTTCTGAAAAATCGTTGATGGCTGAATATGTAAATTAAAACAATTTTCTTTCAAAGTCTTTACATCCTACGAAAACGTTTTACTAAAATAGAAGAACTATTTACATTCGCGAAATCGTTGTAGTAAATAAATGACAGCGTTTCTCGTTTAATTCATAAAAATTATTCATTTTAGTGTTCTTAGTAAAGATGAGTTTTATTCTGCCTCTACAAAAACACTAATACCTATTCTCTTACCAGCTTTTATCAATTAAAAATGAAATACAACTTGCTTAAAACGATATCTGCCTTTTTCTTACTGTTATTTTTTCAATCTTCTATCGCTCAAACTTCTATCTACCACGATGGTTGGATTGATTTCAATAAAAACAACAAAAAAGAAATCTTTGAAGATGCAAAACAACCCATAGAAAAGCGCATTGAAAATCTATTGTCGTTAATGACGGTAGATGAAAAAACGGTTCAATTGGCAACTTTATACGGATACATGCGTGTGGTGAAAGATTCGTTGCCTACTGCAGCATGGAAAACGAAAATTTGGAAAGATGGCATCGCCAATATTGACGAACATTTAAACAATACCACTTTCAGGCCTCAAACCAATACTTCATTGTCTTTCCCTTACAACCGTCACGCAACTGCAATCAATACGGTTCAAAAATGGTTTATTGAAGAAACTCGAATGGGTATTCCTGTTGATTTTACCAATGAAGGCATACACGGGCTGGCACACGACAGAGCCACTCCATTGCCCGCACCTATTGCCGTTGGAAGCACTTGGAACAAAGCATTGGTAAGGGCTGCCGGTAGAATTATAGGAAGAGAAGCGAAAGTTTTGGGATATACAAATGTGTATGTGCCTATTCTAGATTTGGCAAGAGACCAACGCTGGGGCAGGGTTGTTGAATGTTACGGCGAAGACCCTTTCTTTGTTGCCGAATTGGGTAAACAAATGGTTTTGGGCGTTCAAGAAGAAGGTGTTGGCTCTACATTAAAACACTATGCAGTGTATAGCGTTCCAAAAGGTGGTCGCGATGGTAACGCACGCACCGATCCACATGTTGCTCCTCGCGAATTGCACCAAATGTACCTCTATCCGTTCCGCCGAGTAATTCAAGAAGCCCATCCTGTTGGGGTGATGAGCAGCTACAACGATTGGGATGGCGAACCGGTTTCTGCTAGTTATTATTTTTTAACCCAATTGTTGCGACAAGCTTTTGGTTTTGATGGTTACGTGGTTTCTGATAGTGAAGCCGTTGAATTCATTGCATCCAAACACCATGTTGCAGAAGATTATAAAGAAGCTGTTAGACAAACCCTCGAAGCTGGGTTGAATGTGCGTACCAATTTCGATATGCCTGATAAGTTTATTCTTCCCATTAGAGAACTCATCAAAGAAAATAAATTGTCGATGAAAACCATCGACAGTAGAGTAGCTGATGTGTTGCGCGTAAAATTCAAATTGGGATTGTTTGATAAACCTTATGTAGATCCTACAAAAGCTGATGAAATTGTAAACAACGCTGATGCAAAAGCAACCATTAAACAAATGTCTCGTGAAGTGATGGTTTTGCTCAAAAACCAAAACAATTTGCTCCCTCTAGACAAATCAAAAATTAAAAACATCCTTGTAACTGGACCATTGGCAACAGATACCATACATTCAATGAGCAGATATGGTCCAAATAATGTACATATCATCTCCGTATTAAAAGGTATTAAAGAATATATTGGATCAAATGCTACCGTTGCTTATGAAAAAGGTTGCAATACTGTTGATGCCAACTGGCCTGAAAGCGAAATATTCCCCGAAGCACTTACACCAGATGAGTCAAACAAAATTGCATTGGCTGTAGAAAAAGCAAAACAATCAGATGTAATCATTGCCGTAATGGGTGAGGAAGAAACATTGGTTGGAGAAAGTCGCAGCCGCACATCATTAGATCTTCCGGGCAGACAAACGGATTTGCTTAAAGCATTGTATGCCACCGGGAAGCCCGTGGTTGTTGTACTAATCAACGGCCGCCCATTAACCATCAATTGGGCAAACAAATACATTCCCGCAATTTTAGAAGCTTGGTATCCTGGTATAGATTGCGGCAATACCATTGCAGAAACGCTATTTGGTGATTACAATCCGGGTGGTAAATTGGCTATGACTTTCCCTAAAAGCGTTGGTCAGCTGGAATACAATTTCCCTTTCAAACCTGGTTCGCATGCCGGACAGCCTGGTGATGGACCCAATGGATTTGGTAAAACCAATGTGTATGGAGCCCTTTATCCCTTTGGTTTTGGCTTGAGTTATACTACATTTGCATACAAGAATATTACGCTTAGTGCGGATACCATTAAAATAAACGGAAACGTTTCGGTGAGTGTAGATGTAACCAATACGGGCAAATACAAAGGCGATGAAGTTGTGCAATTGTATATGAAAGACGAAACCAGTTCGGTTACTGTTTACGAATCACAATTGAGAGGGTTTGAGCGCATTAATTTGAATCCGGGTGAAACCAAAACGGTAACATTTACTTTGCATCCAGACGATTTCAAGTTGTTGGATAAAAAGATGAAATGGATTGTAGAACCTGGTAGTTTTGAGTTAATGATAGGAAGTTCATCAGAAGACATAAGGGCTAAGAAAAAATTATACATTAAATAACACATTCATTCATCAAATCGTAATCATGTATTCATTAGAGAACAAAGTAATTGTAGTAACAGGTGCAACCGGAATTTTAGGCGGATCTTTTATTAAGGCAATAGCTGAAAATGGTGGTAAAGTTGTGTTGATTGGTCAAAACAAAGAAGTAGGAACGCAACGTGAAAAAGAAATCGTAGAAGCCGGCGGCATAGCAACATTTGTTGCTGCTAATGTATTAGATGAGGCAGATTTGATAAGAGCAAGAGATATAATTGTAGAAAAATACGGCAGAATAGACGGTTTGGTAAACGCGGCTGGTGGAAACATTCCTGAAGGAGTTTTGCCTCCAACCGGTGATATCTTCAACATGAACATCGAAGGAATGAAAAATGCCTTGGTGTTGAACATTTGGGGAACGGTAATTCCAACCCAAATATTTGGACAAGTAATGGTTCAAAATGGTGGTGGAAGCATCGTAAACATTTCATCGGTTAGTCCAAAAAGAGCCATTACCCGTGTATTGGGTTACAGCATGGGCAAAGCTGCGATAGACATTTACACAAAGTGGTTTGCATTGGAAGTAGCAAATCGCCATGGAGATGCCATCAGGGTAAATTCGATTATGCCGGGATTCTTCTTAACCAACCAGAATAGAAATTTATTAACCAATCCCGACGGTTCTTTAACAGAACGAGGAGGAAAAATCATTGCACAAACACCATTCAAACGCTTCGGAAATCCTGAAGAACTTAATGGAGCATTGTTGTTTTTGTTGAGCGATGCATCCAAATTCGTTACCGGAATGGATCTTGGTGTTGATGGTGGTTTTACAATTAATAGTGGAGTATAGTTTAAAAATTAAAATATCATGGATAAGAAATATTTTCCTTCTTACGGAGATGCTGCATTTCAAATGGAACAAACCATGCGTTGGTATGGACCAAACGACCCTGTGCCTTTATCTGCCATTCGCCAAGCAGGTTGCAGCGGAATAGTTTCAGCCTTGCATCATATCGCAAACGGTGATGTGTGGACGGTAGATGAAATCATGAAACGCAAAGAAACCATTGAAGCAGCCGGAATGGCTTGGAGCGTGGTGGAATCTGTACCGGTGCATGAATCCATCAAAACCAAAAAGCCTGGATTTGAAGTTTATATCGAAAATTACAAACAATCTATCCGCAATTTGGCAGCATGTGGCATTTACAATGTTACGTACAACTTTATGCCCGTGCTCGATTGGACAAGGACAGATTTGTTTTACGAAATGCCAGACGGTTCAAAAGCCTTGCGCTTTGAGTGGGCAGCATTGGCAGCTTTTGATATTTTCATCTTAAAGCGTCCAAATGCTGCGGCTTCTTATAGCCCAGAAGTTGTTGAAAGAGCAGAAAAGCGTTTGGCAGAAATGTCTGCCGATGAAATTTACCAGCTTACACAAACCATGATCAAAGGACTTCCGGGAAGTGAAGAAAGTTTCACCTTGGAGCAAATTCAAGAGGCTTTTGATGCGTATGATAATATTGATGCAGATAAATTACAAGGACACTTGATTTATTTTCTGCAGCAAATCATTCCTACAGCAGAAGAAGTGGGAGTGGTAATGTCTATTCACCCCGACGATCCACCGTTTTCTGTTTTTGGTTTACCACGTGTGGTGAAAAATGCAGAAGATGTGCAGGCTTTGGCAGCTGCAGTTCCATCGTTGAACAATGGACTTTGCTTTTGTACAGGTTCTTATGGAGTGATTCCGACCAACGATTTGGCAGATATGGTTCGCAAATTTGGAGAAAGAATCCATTTCATCCACCTAAGAAGCACCAGACGCAATGAATTGGGAGATTTTTATGAAGACAATCACTTAGAAGGCAATGTTGATATGTATGCGGTTATCAAAGAATTGGTAAAAGTAATGCACCAAAGACGAGTTTCAATTCCCATGAGACCCGATCATGGTCATCAAATGCTAGATGATTTGAACAAGAAAACCAATCCTGGATATTCTGCAATCGGACGCTTACGCGGTTTGGCAGAATTAAGAGGCGTTGAATTGGCGGTTCTTCGTAGTCTTAAAGAAGCAAATGCTATCTAAACCTTATTGTAAATTCATTTTTCATAATATATAATGACCAACAATTCCACCATATTTAACGATCATTTTTTATTGCAAAATGAAGCAGGGAAAAACTTGTTTTTCAATTACGCAAAAGATTTGCCGATCATAGACTACCACAATCATTTGCCACCTGCGGAAATTGCGGATAATAAAAAATTCATCAATCTAACAGAAATTTGGTTAAAAGGCGACCATTACAAATGGCGTGCGATGCGTGCTTTAGGAATCGATGAAAACCATATCACAGGAAATGTTTCTGATGAAGAAAAGTTCTTGGCTTGGGCGGGTTGTATGCCTAAACTCTTGCGCAATCCATTGTTTCAATGGTCGCAAATGGAATTAAAAACGCCTTTTGGTGTAAATGAATACCTGAATTCATCTTCAGCAAAAAAAATATATGCCCATTGTAACGAATTGTTGCAAAATGATGCATTTTCTACCAGAAGTTT